>JANMSC010000326.1:0-16916 GCA_031388885.1 Gemmatimonadales bacterium
TCCCTGGGAGATCGCATCGCCCAGACGCATATGGATTGGCTCGGCGCGCAGCACCGTGAGTCGCGCTCGCAGCAACTCGGCCGATCCTGGGCGTGCCATGCCGTCGGCGGTGATCAGCCAGAGCCGATCGGCAGGTGTCGCACGATCAAGCACACGACGCGCAGCGCTGATAATCCGATCGAGGGTGGCGACGCCATCCACCATGGCCGCACTGCTCGCCGAGTTGTCCACCACCAACGCGAGCGCACTCGGCACATGATCGCCCAGGCCACTGCGGGCCAGGCTCGGGCGCGCCGCTGCGAGCACAATCGCCACGATCAGCAGCGTCCGCACCGCGAGCAGCAACAGGTGGCGGAGCCTCAGGCGACGGCGATGGTCACGGGTGGCGTCCTCGAGGTAACGCACGGCGGGAAATGCGACTTCAGGGGGCTCACGACGCTGCACCAGATGCAGCAGCACCGGGAGCGCCGCCGCTACGAGGCCGAGCAGCGCCCACGGTGCGGCGAATGCCATCACGCGCCGAGGGCCCGCGACAGCGCGGCTCCGAACGACAGTTCCGTGGGTACGAGCGCATACCGAATTCCCGCTGCGCGACACGCCGCGCCCCACGCGCGCACCACACCGTGTACCGTTTCGCGATACGCATCGGCCCATTCGCTCGGGTTGAGCGTCACGGTCCGGCCCGTCTCGGGATCGCGGAAACGCGCTTCGTCCCCCCGGAGGAGGTCGAGTTCCGCCGGGTCGGCCACGTGCAGTACGAGCACCTGGTGTCCACGGTGCCGGAGATAGCGCAACGCGGTGAGCGCGAGCGAACGATCGAGCAGGAGATCGGAGATCAGCACCACCATGCCGCGGCGGCGCAGTGACCCGACCACCTGCCGTAACGCCGGCTCGGCCGCGGTTCCCGTTCCTGGCTGTGTCGCCGCGAGGGTACGGGCGATCGTGTGCCAGTGGCCGGGGCGCACCCGCGCCGGTGTGATGCTGCGCACCGCATCGTCGAACACCACCAGCCCCGCAGCATCCCGCTGGCGTTGGAGCACGAGGGCGAGCGCCGCGGCGAGCCGGGTCGCATAATCGAGCTTGGTGAGGCGCACCGGCGAGCCACTCCACGCCATTGACGCGCTCGCGTCCAGCACGAGCATCGCGCGGAGGTTGGTCTCCTCTTCAAACTGCTTGATATAGAGCCGGTCCGTCCGCGCGTGCAGCTTCCAGTCGACATAGCGCGGCTCGTCGCCGGGCTGATACTGACGATGCTCCGCAAACTCCACCGAGAACCCGCGACGCGGAGAACGGTGGAGTCCATGCAGGAAACCTTCGACGATGCCGTCCGTAACCACTTCCAGCCCGCCGAGGCGCGCGACGTCGGCGGGCTGCAGAAGATCGGGGCGGGCGGTTCGGTCGGCGCGGACCGGGCGTGTCATGCGAGGCGGAACGTAGGATCCCGCGGCCCGGGGGTCAACGCGTTCAGGCTCGGCGGGGCACAGCGTCCCGCCGGAGATCTGCCTAGTTTCATGGCCACCGTTCCGCTTCCCGGTCGAGATGGCTTCTCGACGCGCCTTTCCATCCTGGAGTTTCGCGCTATGCGCCACCGCTCGCTGCTCGGCCTCGCAATCGTCACGTCGCTCGCTGCGTGCGGCGGTTCGCAACCGTCGTCCTCGCCGTCACCAACGGCCCGCGCGCGATATGAACGCAACGCCGTGAGGTCGATCACCGCGGTCGTCGTGCAACAGCGCATCGGGGTGATCGCGCACGACTCGATGGGGGGCCGCAATACGCCCAGTCCCGGACTCGAAAAGACCGCGGTGTACCTCGCTGGCCTCTACCAGCGGTGGGGACTCAAGCCGGCCGGCGACAACGGCACCTACTTCCAGCGGTACTCGCTGGTGCGCAAGCGCTTCGACCCCGCGAACTCCTATCTCGAGACCAACGAAGCCGGCACCATCACGCGGTACCCGCTGACCCGCTGGGCGCTCGCCTCGGGACCGCGCACCGGCACGCCGATCACCGGCCCGGTCAAGATGCTGAGCGGGGCGATCAGCGCGAAGGACATCGCTCCACTCACCCTCAGTGGCAGCGTGGTGCTGTTCGTCCAGAACCCGACCCGCAGCGCCGATAACAACGCCGTGATGGCGGCG
Source organism: Gemmatimonadales bacterium (assembly GCA_031388885.1). GTDB lineage: Bacteria > Gemmatimonadota > Gemmatimonadetes > Gemmatimonadales > GWC2-71-9 > Palsa-1233. The sequence goes on from JANMSC010000326.1 coordinate 2,136, forward strand.
GTCCGCGCCAAGGCGCCAGCGGCGATTCTGGTGCTTCAGGCAACTGACCCGGCGCAGTTCAACACCCGGGTCGAGATGGCCGCCCGGGGCGGTGGCATGGTGCTCGACGGCATGCCACCGGTCGGCGTGACCACGCTGACCCTGCACGACTCGCTGATTGCGAGCGACAGCAACGCGCCCAACCGTCCGGACTGGGGCGCGATGCGCGCCTCGACCTCGCCGGTGATCATGGACGTCCCGGCAAACGTGCAGTTCACGATCGTCGCCAGGGAGATCGAGGTCGTCCGCGTCACCGCCCCGAACGTGGTGGCGATGGTCGAGGGCAGCGATCCAGTGCTAAAGAACGAGTACATCGTGTACTCGGCGCACATGGACCACGTCGGCACCGTCGGCGACGGCGTTGGGGGCTGCGGCGTCAATCGCGCCAACCCGGCCGACAGCATCTGCAACGGTGCAGACGACGATGCATCGGGCACCATTGGCATTGCGATGGTCGCCGAGGCCTTCGCGCGGATGAAGGTCAAGCCGCGGCGGTCGATCATCATCCTCAACGTATCGGGCGAAGAGAAGGGATTGCTCGGCGCGGAGTATTACGCAGCGCACCCGACGGTCTCCCGGGAGGCGATCATCTCCAACCTGAACTTCGACATGATCGGACGCAACAATCCCGACTCGATCGTGGTGATTGGCAAGGAACATTCCGACCTCGGCGGCACCCTCGCGGCCGTCACGGCGCGGCACCCGGAGCTGCGCCTCACGGCGGCGGACGATATCTGGCCGCAGGAACGCTTTTATTTCCGGTCCGACCACTATCACTTTGCGCGCAAGGGCGTGCCGATCCTGTTCTTCTTCAACGGCGTCCACCCGCAGTATCACCAGCCGTCGGATGAAGTGTCACTGATCGACACCAGCAAGCTCGCGCGCGTGGCCGCACTCGGCTTCTACCTCGGCAACGAGATCGCTAACACGCCGGCGCGTCCGCAGTGGAACCCGCAGAGCTACAAGGATGTCGTCGAGGGAGCCGGTCGTCAGTGAGCGGGTAGCCGGTAGCAGGTGACAGCGGGCCTGTCATCTCTTACCGGTCACCCGGTACCCCGCCTGCTGTCACCCTTCCGGCGGGGGCGCCTTCCCCGTCATCAACACGCCTACCACAATCAACGCCCCACCGAGGAAGTGAATGACGCCGGGGCGTTCGCCCAGGCCCACCATCGCGATCGTCGTGGCCACCAGTGGTGTGACGCAGTTGTAGAGCGACGCGCGTGACGCGCCGAGCATGGCGATACCACGGTTCCACAGGATGTACGCCGCCACCAGTGAGAGCAACGCGGCATAGAGCATGCCTCCCCATCCCACCCACGAGACTCCGCTCCACTCGGTGCGCACCAGTTGCGGCAGCCCCAGTATGACGAGGCCCGGTGTGCCGGTGTAAAGCGTCCACGCGGTCAGCCTGAGCGACGAGATCGGCAGCTTCCAATGACGAAGCAGGAGGGTGTACACCGTCCAGGTTGCAATGCCACCGAGGAGCAGCAGCTCGCCGGTACCAATACCCGATTCGATGGTCCCTCCCCGCGCAAGGACCACCACCACCACGCCAATCGTTGCCACCAGCACCGCGAACCGTTGCCGCCGCGTCACCGGCTCGATCGAGAGCGCCCATGCTGACAGCGTGACCAGCACTGGCATCCCGGCAAGGATCAGCGCCGACCTGGTGACCGATGTGCGAGAGAGCCCCTCGACGAAGAAAACCTGGTACAGGGTGTTCCCGACGACGCCGAGCACGACGAGTGGCCAGAGCGTCCCGCGCGGAAGCGGCGCCGGCCCTTCGACCTTTCGCACGATCAGCCACAACACCGCTGACGCCAGCACGAACCGCATCGCGGTGAAGGCCAGCGGCTCGATTTCGGTGAAGGCGAGCTTGGTGGCGGTGAAGTTGCCGCCCCAGAAGAGGGTGACGAGAAGTAGTCCGGTTTGGGGCGAGAGGCTGGGGCGGGATGGCATCGGGGCGGAATATACGTTTCAGGTGCGACACATGTGGACTATTTTGCCGGCATGAGTCAGGCAAGCATCCGGAATTTCTGCATCGTCGCACACATTGACCACGGCAAGTCCACCCTCGCCGATCGGCTGATCGAGATGACCGGCACGGTCTCGAAGCGCGAGATGCGCGAACAGCTCACCGACACCATGGATCTCGAGCGCGAGCGCGGGATCACGATCAAGCTCAACGCGGTCCGGATGCTGTACCAGGCCAGGGACGGTCGCTCGTACGAGCTCAACCTGATCGACACTCCCGGACACGTGGACTTCACCTACGAGGTGTCTCGCTCGCTCGCCGCGTGCGAGGGCGCCATCCTCGTGGTCGATGCCTCGCAAGGCATTCAAGCGCAGACGCTTTCGAACCTGTTCCTTGCCCTCGATGCCGGACTCGAGATCATCCCGGTGCTCAACAAGATCGATCTCCCGGGCGCCGAGCCTGAACGGCGAGCCAAGGAGATCATGGAGCTGATCGGCGCGCGCCGTGACGAAATCCTCGCGGTATCCGCCAAGGACGGCACCGGGGTGCCCGAGCTGCTCGAAGCGATCGTGGCGCGCGTGCCGCGCCCCACCGGCGATCCTGACGCTCCGTTGCGCGCCCTGATTTTCGACTCGTACTATGATCGCTATCGCGGCGCGATCCCGAGCATTCGCGTGGTCGACGGCGAACTCCGCAAGGGCACCCGGATTGCATTCGGTGCGCATCGCGACGACGTCTATGAGATCGACGAAGTCGGGTATCTCACGCTGGGGCAGCGTCCGGCCGAACGCCTGAAGACCGGAGAAGTCGGCTACTTCATTGCGAACCTGCGCAACGTCCGCGACGCACGAGTTGGCGACACGCTCCTCGACGCGCGCCGCCCGGCCGCCCTGCTCCTGCCTGGCTATCGTGATGTCAAGTCGATGGTGTTCGCCGGCGTGTATCCGACGGATGCCGCCCAGTACGAAGACCTGCGCGATGCCCTCGAGAAACTCGTGCTCAACGATGCATCGCTGCAGTACGAGCCCGAGTCGTCCACCGCGCTCGGTTTTGGATTCCGCTGCGGCTTCCTTGGCCTGCTCCACCTCGAGATCGTGCAGGAGCGCCTTGAGCGCGAGTTCAACCTCGACCTGATCACGACGGTCCCGACGGTGGCGTATCATGTCTTCACGACCGACGGCGAGATGGTGACGGTCTCGAACCCGAGCGACCTGCCTGACCCAGCCGGGATCACCCGCATCGAGGAGCCGTACGTCAAGACGCGGATCATGGCGCCGACCGACTACATCGGTGGCATCATGAAGCTTGGTCAGGAACGACGGGGGGTGTACCACGGCATGACGTACCTCGATGCCTCCCGGGTCGAATTCTCGTTCGATTTTCCGCTCGGCGAGATTGTGCTCGACTTCTACGACAAGCTCAAGTCGATCTCCCGCGGCTACGCCTCACTCGACTACGAGTTGTCAGACTTCCGCGCCTCGCCGTTGGTCAAGCTCGACATGCTGCTCAATGGTGACCCGATCGATGCCTTCAGCGTCATCATCCATCGCGACAAGGCATTCGAGTGGGGCAAGAAAATTGCCGAGAAGCTGAAGGAACTGATTCCTCGCCAGCTGTTTGCGGTCGCGATCCAGGCCGCGATCGGCAACAAGGTCATTGCTCGCGAAACGATCTCCGCGATGCGCAAGGACGTCCTCGCGAAGTGCTACGGTGGCGACATCACCCGCAAGCGCAAACTTCTCGAGAAGCAGAAAGAGGGCAAGAAGCGGATGAAACAGATCGGCACGGTGGAGATCCCGCAGGAAGCCTTTCTCGCCGTCCTGCAGGTCGACTAGCCGTTGCAGGCATATCGCATCGGGTTCGACGCCATTCGGGCGCTGCGGAACACGACCGGGCTGGGAAACTACGCTCGCGGCGTGCTGCGCGGGCTCCACCAGCACAACCCACGGCTCGCCATTCACCTCTACGCACCGGATCCGGGACGCGACGAGTTTCGCCATCTCGCGCGAGAACTCGGCGCAACGCTGCACCTCCCGCCCCGCAGCATCGTGCCGTTGTCGCGCGCCGTGTGGCGAACATGCCGGCTGGGCCGTGCGGCGGCGAAGGATGCAGTGCAACTCTACCACGGTCTGACGCACGAAATCCCCCGGGACATTCCCGGCACCGGGATCCCGTCGATCGTGTCGTTCGCCGACCTGATCTACGAGAAGTTTCCGCGCTACTTCCCGCTCGTCGATCGCTGGAGCTACCGCTGGCGATACCATTGGAGCGCCACGCATGCGACGGCACTCGTTGCGATCAGCGAGCAGACGCGCGACGACCTGGTCGCGTGGTACGGCATTGACCCGGCGCGCATCGCCGTCATTCCGCCGGCACGGCACCCGGCGTTCACGGCGTCCGTCACGGCGACGGCGCGGAGTGCGGTGTGCGCAAAGTACGGAATTCCGAGCGAGTTTCTGCTCAGCGTTGGGACCCTCGAACAGCGAAAGAATCATCGCAGCCTGCTTGCCGCGCTCGGAGCCCTGGCGCCGGCCGATGCGTTGCCGCTGGTGCTGGTGGGACGCGATGGCGGCGCCCATCAGGATCTGCAGCACGAGATCGCCGCACGCGGACTTGCCGCGCGGGTGCTGCTGCTGACCGGCGTTGCCACCGACGACCTGCCCGCGCTGGTGGAGAGCGCCACCCTGTTCCTCTATCCATCCCTGGTTGAAGGGTTCGGGATGCCGATCGTCGAGGCGCTGAGTGCGGGGACACCGGTCATCGCCTCAGGCGGCGGCTGCTTCGTCGAGGCCGGTGGCCCGCAATCGCGGTACGTTTCGCCGAACGACAGCGTCGCGTGGGCTGCCGCCATCCGGGACCTCCTGGCTGATGCTCCGGCGAGGGGCCGGATGCGAGACGCCGGCCGCCGCTGGGCGACGCAGTTTGACGGCGCCCGGCTGGCGACGCAGTTGGTCGCCGTATACGATGCGGTTCTCGGGGGCAACCAGCTCCCCGCACGACCCCCAATGGCCGAGGTTGCCGTGGCGCGAGCGCACTGATGCAATGGGTGCTCGGAATTGATGTCGGCGGAACGAATCTGGTCGTCGGCGCCGTTGCCGCCGACGGCAGCCGCGTGGTCGGCCACCAGACGCGCCCAACCATGGCGGCACGTGGTCCCGATGCCATCGTCGAGGAGTTGGTCGCGCTCGGCCAGGCGACACTCGCGACGCTCGAGCGCGAAGTTCCCGGCGCGCGAGTCCTCGGCGTCGGTGCGGGCGCACCGGGTCCGCTCGACCTGCGCGAGGGCGTGGTGTTGCTGTCGCCCAACCTGGGCTGGGTCAACATGCCGCTGCGCGCCCGTCTGGCGAGCGGACTCCGCCTGCCCACGACGCTCGACAACGACGCCAACTGCGCGGTGCTCGGCGAATGCTGGGTGGGTGCGGCACAGCATGCGCGCTATGCCATCGGGGTCACCATCGGCACCGGGATTGGCGGCGGCATTGTCATCGACGGCGAGGTGTACCATGGCGCGGCAGGATGCGCCGGTGAGATCGGCCACACGACCATCGACATCGATGGACGCCTGTGTGGCTGCGGCAACTATGGCTGCCTCGAAGCGTACGCCTCGGGGTCGGCCATCGCGCGGCGCGCCATCGAGCAGGTCGGCACTGATGGCGAGAGCATGCTCCGCACCATGGCGCAAGGCGACATCACCCGTATCACCGCGCAGACCGTCTACGAAGCGGCGCACAGCGGCGACACCGTCGCGCTCGAAGTCGTCCGCGACACGGCCCACTATCTCGGGGTCGGCATCGCCAACCTGATCAACATCTTCAGCCCCGACACCGTCGTCATCGTGGGTGGGGTCACCCGTGCGGGCGACTCGCTGTTCGAACCGCTCCGTCGGGAAGTGTCGCGCCGCGCGTTCAGGCCCGCGGTGCAGGCATGCACGATCGTGCCTGGCACGCTTGACGGTCTCGCCGGCGTCTACGGTGCCGCGAAATCGTTGCTCAATCAACGCCCCCCAGGAACGACCTGATGCCGCGCGTTGGCGTCATTGGATCGCTGGTCTGGGACGAGATTCACGGGCGTGACCCGCTGGCTCCCCCGATCGAAGAATGGGGCGGCATCGCGTACGCCCTCGCGGGCATGGACGCCGCGCTGCCGCCGACGTGGGAGATCGTCCCGTTGATCAAGGTTGGGAGCGATCTCGCCCCGCAGGCTGGCGAGTTCATGCGCTCGCTGCGTCGGCTCACCCCGGGCGGACGCGCGATTGAAGTGCCGGTACCCAATAACCGCGTGACGCTGCGCTACGAATCGACCGACCGCCGCTGCGAACGGATGGCCGGAGGCGTTCCTGCGTGGAGCTGGTCTGAACTCGGCCCGATGGTGCGCGACCTCGACGCGCTGTACGTGAACTTCATTTCAGGCTTCGAGATGTGTCTGGGAACGGCGGAGGCCTTGCGGCTCGGCTTTCAGGGCCCGATCTACGCCGACCTGCATTCGCTCTTTCTGGGGATGGGCGCCGACGGCGTGCGGGTGCTGCGTCCGCTTCCCAACGCGCCGACCTGGTTCTCGTTCTTCGATGCCGTGCAACTGAACGACGCCGAAATGCACCAACTTGGGGACGACCCGCTGGTTGTTGCGGCCGACGCGATTGCAGCGGGCGTGTCGCTCCTCAACGTGACCGTGGGCGCGCGCGGCGTGGTGTACGTCGCGCGGCCGGGGTTTGATGCGATCGCGGACATCGGCGGGGCGATGGCACGGGCGAAGCAAGCGTCGCCCCGGCGCGGAACGCCGTCGCAACCGGACGCGTCGATCCGCACCGCGATCATCCCGGCGCCCTCCGTGGACGCGGTTGACCCGACCGGGTGCGGCGATGTGTTTGGTGCCACGTGCTTTGCGCGCCTGCTCGCTGGCGACACGGTGACGGACGCGCTGGTTGCCGCCAACCATGCCGCCGCACGCAACGCAACGTTTCGTGGAGCGTCGGGGCTTGCGCGTCACCTCCGTGGTGAACTGGTGCTCGCCTGATGCGCGTCGTTCCCGTGCCCCAGAGCCTCGACGACCGTTCGCTCGATCAGCTTGCGGCGAGTCTCGGCGATTGGCCAGCGGACACTCGATTGCTCGTTGACGCGCGGGCAACCGAGTGGGCCTCGCCGGTTGGCTTCACCGGACTGCTGACACTCGGTCAGGCGATCGCCGAGGCCGACGGTCCGAAACCACGGCTCGCCCTGCCCGAGCATGAGCATGTGACGTCGTACTGGGCGAAGACCGGCTTTCTGCAGCACGCCGCCGACGTGTTTGAGCTGCACGGCAAGGTGCCTCGCCGGCGCGGCGACGAACACAGCGACATCCTGCTGCCAATCACGCCGATCCGCGAAGCCGTGGATGTGCACCAGATCATTGCCGGGGTGAACGAGAAAGTCACCGCGATTCTGAAGCACGAACTCGACCTCGAGGCGAGCGTCGTGGGCGGATTCTCGCAGTCGGTTTCGGAAATGTGCCAGAACGTGGTTGAGCACGCAGGCACCGGGGGTTGGGTGGCCGCACACGTGTACACGTACCGTCGCCGGCTCGGTCGGCGCGTCGCCGTCATTTCGGTGAGTGACGCCGGGATCGGCTTCCGCCGCGGGCTCGAGGCCACGCAAGCGAAGCGCATTGGCGATCGCTGGGGTGACGCCGTCGCCGTCGAGACTGCGCTGATCCACGGCATCTCCCGATTCCGCGACCCGGGACGCGGACAGGGCCTCGCGTTCGTGAAGCGTTACCTTGCACGGTGGAGCGGCAAGATTTCGGTCCGCAGCGGGACGGCCCGCGTGGCGATCGTACCGCCGTGGGACGACGAGTTGGCACTCACCGATGGATTGGCGTGGTTTCCAGGCTCGCAGGTCACGATCGTCATTCCCGCTCGGGAGACTTCGGCGTGAGCGCACTCATCCGGCTCGACCTTGTCCTCCGCGAAGCACTGGAGCGGCCGTACCGTGACCTCGTGACGCGCTCCACCGGCGCCGCCGTCCGCAACCTGGTGGTCACGGTCCTGCGCGCCACCGCCGAGCGCGATGCCTTGCTTGATTTCTCCGAGGTCGGCGTGCTCGACTTCTCCTGTGCCGATGAAGTCGTCGCCAAACTGCTGCAGATGTTCGACGCCGACGGCCTGCCCGTGTCGCGCGTGCTGCTGCGCGGGCTGAGCGAGGATCACGTCGACGCGATCGAACACGTGTTGCGCCATCACGGACTGGTCATTGTCGCGGGCTGTGTCGGCGCCAACGCCCCACGCATCCTGGGTGACATCGATGCCGATCATCGCGCCGCGTTCGATGCGCTCGCGTGCTTCGGACGGGCGCCGGCCGCACCGGTCGCCGACACGCTGGCCTGGCCGGTGGATCGGGCACGCAGCGCCCTGCAAGCCCTGGTTGGCCGGCGCTGTGTCCTGGCGCACCCCGACGCCACCTTCGACCTGGGAGCTGTTGCATGAACCGTCGTCCCGGCCTGTCGACCATCGCGATCCACGGCCGTCCGCATCGCGGACCCGATTGGTCGCCGGCCGTCACCCCGATCTACCAGAGCACCACGTTTCGCAATCCCCTCGGCAGCGACGAAGAAGTCCTCTACACCCGCTACGGCAACAACCCGAACCAGGTCGAACTCGCCCGCAAGTACGCGCTGCTTGAGGGCGCCGAGCGCGCGATTTTTGTCGCGAGCGGCATGGCGGCGACGGCGCTGGCACATCTGGCCGTGCTGCGCCCCGGCGATCACCTGATTTCGTCACGCTGGATTTACGGCGGCACCCGGGTGCTGTTCGACACCGAGTTCGCGCGTCACGGGATCGCAATTACGTATGTCGATCCCGATCGCCCGCGCGACTGGCGCAAGGCGATCCGAAAGACCACCCGCGCAATCTTCGTCGAGGCCCTCACCAACCCGCTGATGCGAGTGGTGGATGTGCCCGCCATTGCCAAGGTGACCAGCGATCAGGGCCTGGCACTGCTGGTCGACGCGACGTTCTGCTCGCCGGTCAACTTCCGGCCGCTTGAACACGGCGCCGACATTGTCATCACCAGCGCCACCAAGTACATCAACGGCCACAGCGACGTCATCGCCGGCGCTGTGGCGGGCAGTGCGCCGGTCATCGACGAAGTCACGCGACTGATGCGTTCGTGGGGTTCGTCGATTGATCCGCACGCGGCGTGGCTCACCGAACGCGGCCTCAAGACGCTCGCGCTGCGAGTCGAACGCTCGAACACCAACGCGATGGCCGTCGCACAATGGGCCGCCGGCCGGCCCGAGTTCACCGCGGTTCACTATCCCGGGCTGGCATCGCACCCCGACCACGCGCTGGCGTCGAAGTTGCTCGCCGGGTACGGTGGTCTCGTCGGGCTGGTGCTCGCCGGCGGTATGCCGGCCGCGCACCGATTCTGCGCCCACCTGCGCGTGGTGACCCACGCGCCGTCACTCGCCGGGGTCGAATCGCTGATCTCCGAGCCCCGCCTCACGTCGCACAAGGCACTCCCGCCGGAGGAGCGCGCCGCGCAAGGCATTCCCGACGGATTCCTGCGCCTCTCGTGCGGTTGCGAGGACGTCGATGACATCATCGCGGATCTGGCAGGGGGGCTCTAGCAACAGGAGGAGCGAGAAGCGAGAAGCGGGTGGGAATCTCCTTCCTTTTCTCAGCTCGCTTCTCGCTTCTCGTTTATCCTTCTCTCGTGATCCGATTCACCAAGGTTGCCAAGCGATACCCCACCGGCACCGGGCCCGCCATCGACGCCGTGACGTTTCATGTCGGCCGGGGCGAGTTCGTGTTCCTCACCGGTCATTCTGGCGCCGGCAAGTCCACGTTGCTCAAGCTCATGTACGGCGACGAACGCCCGGATGAGGGCGACGTGCGCGTGTCGGGCTTCGGCATCGGCTCGCTCGGCCGTGACGAGCTGCCCCGTCTCCGCCGCCGACTCGGAATCGTGTTTCAAGACTTCCGCCTCCTCGAAGACCGCACGGCCGCCGAAAACGTCGCGTTCGCCCTCGAGGTGACCGGGGCGCGCGCCGATGTCATCCCGGCCCGCGTCGCACGGGTGCTCGACCAGGTCGGGTTGGCCATGAAGGCCGACGCCTTCCCGCGGGAGCTGTCGGGCGGCGAGCAGCAGCGCGTCGCGATCGCGCGTGCGCTGGTCAATGATCCACCGATCCTTCTCGCCGACGAGCCGACCGGCAACCTCGACGAGCGAGCCACACGGGGGGTCTTCCAGCTGCTCACCGACATCAACCTCGCCGGCACGGTCGTGGTGATGGCGACGCACGACCTCGACCTGGTCCGGCTCGCCAACCGCCGCACGCTTGAGCTCCGCGACGGCAAGCTGGTATTCGACAGCGCACGGGACGCCGCATGAACCTGCTCTGGCGCGAGGCCCTCCTCTCGTTCCGCCGGACGCGCACGTTGTCCGTCCTGTCCATCACGACCATCGCCTTCGCCCTCTTCGTCACCGGCCTCTTCGGTCTCGTCGCGGTCAATCTGCGCAATGCCATCGCCAAGGTGGAAGAGCGCGTTGAAGTGGTCGCGTTCGTCGCACGCGGCACGTCATCGCAGACACTGACCGTGGCGACCCAGGACATCGCAGCGTTTCCCGAGGTGCTCGACGTCCGCTACGTGTCGGAGGAGGAAGCCCTCGAACTGGCCCGCGAGGAACTCGTGGAATTCGAGGATGCGTACCAGGACCTCGAAGTGAATCCGCTCCCGGCCTCGCTGGAATTGCGACTGAAGCCGGGGTATCGGGACGCGATGAACGCCGGCGAGGTTGCCACCAGGTTGCGCGGCTTCACGTTCGTCGACGATGTGCGCTATGGCCAGGACTGGGTGCAGCGCCTCGACTCGCTGCGAAAGATCGCAGCGCTGGTAGGACTCGCGATCGGCCTCGCGTTCGCCCTTGTGTCGGTCGTCATCATCGGTGTCACCATCCGGATGACCGTGCTGCAGCGTGCTCGTGAGATCCACATCATGCGACTCGTGGGCGCGACGGACTGGTTCATCCGCGGCCCGTTCCTCCTCGAGGGCACGCTCAAGGGCTTGCTCGGCGGCATCGTGGCCGTGGCCCTGTGCGCGGGCGTCTTCGCGGCGTTCCGCGCCCAAAGCATTGCGCTGGGAACCGGCGTCCTCTTCTTTGGACCCGGGCAGGCATTCCTGCTGCTGGTCTTTGGCGTGTTGCTGGGATTCGGTGGTTCACTCTTCAGCGTCGGCCGCCACCTTCGGCATGTCTAGGTGGTGACGCGTGCGTGACCGACGCGCCTGCGGGCCGCGGACCCGGCTGTGGTCGATCATCAGGGTGATCGCGGTGGCGGTTGCCCTGTTCGCGTTCGACGGGCCGGGAACGCCGCTCGGGGCGCAGCAAACCGAACTCGAGCAGTCTCGCCAGCGACTCGACCAGATCCGGCGCGAACGCGAGCGCCTGCGGATTCAGCAACAACGGCTCGCCGGCCAGGTCACCGATGCCGGCGCCGCCTTGCGCAACATCGAGCGCCAACGCGAGGCCACCAATCGCATTGTCAACGCCATCGAGGAGCAGATCGGTGGGCTCGGCTCCCAACTCGAACGCTCCGCCGCCGAACTCGCGCTGGCCCAGGACAACCTGGTGGAACGCCGGGCGGTGCTGCGGCGACGCCTCGCGGACATCTACAAACGCGGACCGCTCTACACGTTTCAGGTGTTGCTCGCGGCCGAGTCGTTCGGCGACCTGCTCACGCGCTACAAGTACCTCTACCTGACGTCGCGGCAGGACCGTTCGCTGATGGAAGATGTTGAACAGCTCACCAAACGCGTCCAACGCGAGCGCAACACGCTACTCGGCATTCGCAGCGAGCTCGACCGGCGACGAGACGAACGCGAAGCAGAACTCGAGCGCTTCGCGCGCCTCGCCGACGAGCGCCAAGTCCAGATCCGGACGCTCGGCCGACGCTCCACCCAGACCCGGCAGCAGCTAACCGCACTCGAGCGCGATGAAGCCCGACTCAACGACGTCCTCGCGGCGTTTGCGCGACGCGCCAACGCGGCGCGTGCCGCTGCCCCACGAACCGGCACCGCCGCGCCACCGGTCGCAGCCACCCTGAGCACCGCTGACCTCGGGAAACTCGATTGGCCGGTCGATGGTCGGATCATCTATCAATTCGGGCGCGACACGCTGCGCAACGGCGGCGTGATCATCTGGAACGGGATCGGGATCGCGGCACCTGCGGGGACACCAGTGACAGCGGTCGAGGCCGGGACGGTTGCCATGGCGCAACGCCTCGGCACCTACGGCCTCAGCGTCATCGTCGAACACGGCGACGGTTACTACTCATTGTACATGCAGTTGAAGAGTGCGGCGGTGAGCCCCGGACAGAAAATCATCAAGGGTCAGACGGTCGGCACCGTGGGCGGAGAGAATTCAGATCGCGGGGCGCACCTGTACTTCGAGATTCGCGGGAAGAATCAGATTGCGCTGGATCCGATGGTGTGGTTGAGGAGGCGGGGTTGACGGGCGTATCCTACGCCGCGCTGCCGATCCGTTCTTCTTCCTGTTGCTGGGCCTTGCCGGCGAGCAGCGCCGTCTCAACCAGGGCAAACATGTCTTCAGGCTTGTGCACGCCCGGATTGGGGAATGACGCGATGCCCGCGGTGACCCGACAGCGTACGCCGAGGTGGAGCTCATCGAGACCAGCAGCGTCGAGGCGGGCACGGATGCGATGCACCGTATTGCGTGCGCCGTCGAGATCGGTCTCGGGTAGCAGCAACAGGAATTCCTCGCCGCCATAGCGCGCGACGAAGTCGGGAGCGCGCAGTTCGCGCTGAAGCAACCGGCCCAGGTCGGCAAGTACGCGGTGGCCACCGTCGCGGCCGAGGCGGTCGTTGATGAATCGCATGCCATCGACGTCGAGCAGGACCAGCGCGAAGGCGACCTCGTACCGACGCGCGCGCTCGAATTCTTCCCGAATCCGACGGTCGAGCGCGTCGAGCGTTCCACAACCGGTCAGCGGATCGACGTGCGCGACGAGCGCCTGACGTCGCGCGATCGCCCCGCGACGATCTTCCGCCTCGAGCAGTCGCGAGGTGGCCGCGACCACGAGTTCGGCGAAGGCGAGTTGACCAGCATTGAGCGGCGCCTCGCCCTGGAAGGTGCGGAGCACCACGCTGCCGAAGGGGCGTCCGAGCAGTACCAGTGGGATCGCCGCCGCAGTTTCGAGGTCCTGAGGCGGCAAAGCGAGCGCGGGCCGGCCGGCTTGAGTTGCAAATATTGCGCTGGCAGCGGCGTCGGCGACGAACAGGGTCTGGCCCGATGCGCTGGCGGCGACCGCTTCCGGCCAGCGTTCGAGATCGGCATCCACGTCGCGCAATTTGGGCGCATCGGTCGCGGCAACGAGACGTCCGACCATCGCGCCGGTGGTGTGCAGGAGGCAGGTGACCGACCGAACTTCGATGGTGTGCGCCAGGGTACGGACCAGCGCGTGGAGCATCTCGTCGCGATGCAATTCGCTGGCGATCTGCTGCAGCACTTCGAACAGGCGAAGGTCTGCGCCACCCGGACCGTGAGCCAACACACGAGGTGAAACGAGGCGCGCACGAACTCGCGCGACGAGCTGCCCCGCTTCCGTTGGGAGCAGGATGGCTTCGTCGGCACCCGCTTCGGCCGCACGCACGATGTCGTCTGGAGTACCGCCAAGCAGCAGGACGACGATCTGCGCCCCGGCGTCTCGCGCCGACTTGAACGCACCAACGAGCTGACCGCAGCCGCTGTCGAGACGCTCGCAACTGGCGAGCACCATCGCCGGACGTCCAGGCAAGTGATCGGGGTCATCGGCCTCAGCCACTTGGAAGCCCGCACGAAGCAGGTCACGCTCCAGCCCCTCGGGGCGGGACACGGGGTCACCGAACAGCACGATCAACGGCCGCATGACGCGCATTCGCGACGTCACCAGCGGTGGCGAGGGAGTGGTCTCGATGCGAACCAGATCTGGCACCAGGCCTCAACTTGAAAAAACGGTTCAACCGGAGTCGGGCGACCCACCAGAACAGCTGGGTGCCCACGTCTCGACCTCGGGCGGGTGCCCGACGGCGCTAGCCCGAGGCACGGCGATCGGCGCCACGGCCATCCAGCTTTTCACCAAGACCCCGAACATGTGGCGGGAGCCGGCAGTGACGGCGGAGATCGCAGCCGCCTTCCAGCGTGCCCGCGACGACCACCCTGTCGCCTTCGCCGTGTCGCACGATTCGTACCTGATCAACCTCGCGTCCCCGGACCCTGCCCTCCACGCCCGCTCCATCGACGCCTTCAAAGGCGAACTCCGCCGTGCCGCGGCCCTGGGGCTCAATGGCATCGTGTCTCACCCCGGCAACTTCATCGATGACCGAGCCGCCGGACTGGAGCGGAATGCGGCAGGCGTCACCGAGGCCCTGAGGGAAAACCCCGGCCCCGTCCGGCTCTTCCTCGAGACGACCGCCGGGAGCGGCACCGCCCTCGGCTCGTCGTTCGAGGAGCTCCGGACGCTGAGATCCCTCGTGAGCGACGACGTCCGGCATCGGGTCGCCTTCTGCGCCGACACCTGCCACATCTTCAGTGCCGGGTACGACCTTGTGGCCAGGTTCGACGAGGTCTGGGCCGACTGGGACGCGGTGCTCGGCCTCGACAGTCTGGCCTGCCTTCACATGAACGACTCGAAGACGCCCTTTGCGTCGCGCAAGGATCGCCACGCCCTGATCGGCGAGGGGTCACTGGGTGAATCGCCGTTTCGCCGCAAACCTCGGATCGGTCATGATGCGCCGAAAC
>JANMSC010000155.1:0-11207 GCA_031388885.1 Gemmatimonadales bacterium
CGCAGCTCGGCTTCAATCACGGGAAGACGCGTCGGCGCCAGCTCACCGAACACCAGCGTAAACGGATGTGCGCGGTCCCGGGTCATCGGCGCGGCAGGAACGGGTCGAGTGCCGCGACGAATGCCTCTGGCGCTTCGACAAATGGCACATGCCCGCATTGCGGCAACACCACCAATGGTGCGCGGAGTGCTGCTGCGGTTTCAGCAGCGGAAGCCATCGGAATCGGATCGTCGTCGCCGTGCACCACGAGCGCACGCACATCAAGCGCGCGCAACGACGGTCGCAGGTCGAAGTCGTCGCCGAGCGAGTTCCAGACTTCCTGCTGCGTGCGACCGGTAATCCGGAACGGCGTGAGTTCGGCGGATCGCGAAGGGTCGTGGAAATATCCCGCCACGGCCAACTCAAACAGGCGCCTCTGGTAGGCATCGAGGTTCTCGCCGCGCAGGCCGCTCTGCTGCAAGGCTTCACGGGCGGCCCTGAGCGCCGGCGTGTTGTTGCGCGCCGCCAGGTCGGCCTCGTAGGTCGCGCGCTCGGCCTGCGCAGCCGGTGCCGGCGACACCAGCACGATCGATGCAACACGCTGAGGGTACGTCACCGCGTACAACATGGCGAGCAGCGCGCCCCACGAATATCCGCACAGGTGCAGGTGTTCAACGCCCCACACATCACGCAGCGCCTCGAGGTCGTCGACCTGATCGCGCCATCCCACCGGCACATCACGCGCCACCGCCGACCGGCCACCGCCCCGCTGGTCGTAATAGATGAGCGTGCGGTTGCGTGCGAGCGCGTCGAATCCCGGAAGGAGGTAATCATGATGCGCACCGGGCCCGCCGTGCAGTACCACGACTTCCGGGCCTGTGCCGATACGACGCTCGTACAGCGCGACGCTGCGCACCTGCCTGGTGAACTCGGTCAGAGCAGCACTGCGAGCGCTTCGGCAACTTGCCGAACGGCGCGCTCTTCTTCCGGTGTGAACGGATCGACTTGATCAGAGTCGACGTCAATCTGGCCGAGCACGTGCGCGCCGCGACGGATCAACACAACCAGTTCCGATCGGGTAAACGCGTTGCACGCGATGTAGTTCTCGCGCGACCGAACGTCGGGTACGTTCTGATCGTGGCCTGTGGCCACCGCCGTGCCGCAGACGCCCTCTCCCACCGGGATGCGCACGTGCTCCGTGTCGCGGCCGCTATGGGCCTCGAGCACGAGATCGCCGCCGTGCAGCATGTACAGGTACACCGACGTGTACGGCGCACCGGCCTCACGGACGAGTTCGGCGGCCATCGTGAGCAGCTGCTGGCGCGGCACGTTGTGATTGAACGCCGAACGCAAGCGGGTCACGACCCGCTCGGCATCGAGCACCGCCGTCACAAGTCGACCACCTCATCGTGCGCCGTCGTCGCGGGACCGTCCAGACGGCGCGCAGCGGCCACGGCCGGCGCCGCCAGAGCGGGCGCAAGGTTGAGCAGGTTGCCCACACGCATCGAAGGAATCCAGATTGAATGAGCATAGATTCTACTGACCCCGAACCCCGGGAACCACGCCCTTCGTGTCACCCCGTCTCCTCGCCCTCGTCCCCGCCGCCGTTGCCCTCAACCTCGTCGTGGGGCGGCTCGCCAGTGGGCTCGCCCTGCCGGTCTATCTCGACACCCTCGGGACGATGCTCGTCGCGGTCGTGGCAGGCCTGTCCGGCGGCCTCCTCGTCGGGACGGTGAGCCAGTTCCTGTCGGGCATGCTGTCGGGCTACGTGTGGCTCGCGTTCACCCCGATCCAGTGGCTGATCGCGCTGCTCGCCGCTCTTGCCGCGGCGCGCGGCGGATTTGCCACGCCGTCTCGCAGCGTCGGGTGGGGATTGGCGTGTGGCTTCGTCTGCGGCGCCGTGTCCGCAGTGATCTCATACTTCCTGTTTCGAGGCGTGACCGCCAGCGGTGTGAGTGCGGTCGGAACGCTGCTCCGATCGCTTGGGCTTTCTCTCCCCGTCGCAGTGACTGCCGCGTCAATCGTCACCGACCTCGTCGACAAGACAGTGGCGTTTGTGGTCATTGGGGCGTTGCTTCGCGCGCTACCCCGCAGGATCCTCGGACGCTTTCCACTGGCGGCCCGCGCGGTGGGTCGGTGATGTCGCTCGCCCGACGGGCGCACCCGTTCACCGTCGGGGCCGTCGCATTGGCGTTGGCAGCGCTGGCGATCATCGCACCGGCACCGCACGGCACGATCATGATGTACCTCGCGACCTGCCTGCTCGCCGCGCTGATGGGAGTGCCTCGCGGGATCGTGCTCGGCCTGATCATTTCGGCTCCACTCTGGCTCTTTCTCTTCCTGATGCACGGCGTGCTGGGTGAAGGGCCGCGCATTGAGGTGGCGTGGGGCGGCACGGTCTCGGCGTCAGGCGCCGCGCTCGCGCTGGCGCAGGGAAGTCGACTCGCGGCGATCATCACCGCGTCGCTGGCATTCGCGACGGCGTTCGACCCGCATCGGTTCCTGCAAGCCGCGATCGCCAGGGGCTGGCGGTTCGACGCCGCGTACGTGGTGGTGGCAACGTTGGATGCCGCCGACCGCCTGGCCGCCCAGGCGCGCCGATTGCGCGAAGCCCAGCGCACCCGCGGACTGCGCGTGCGCGGATCACTTCGGGTGCGCATTCGGGCACTGCCGGCGCTGGTGTTCCCCTTGTTGCTCGCATCGCTCACCGAAGCAGATGAACGCGCGCTAGCGCTTGAGACACGCGGGCTCACCATGCGCGGCCCGCGCACCGCGATTGATCCACCCATCGACACACTGCTCGATCGCGCGGTGCGATGGGGTGCACTCGCTGTCGTGATCACGGCACTCGCGTACCGCCTCGCACCATGACGATCGTTGCTCACGACCTCACGTTCCGATATCCGGCACAGGAGCACGACGCCCTCCGCGGCATCACGCTGACCATCGAACCCGGGGTAGTCACGTGGCTGACTGGCGCCCTCGGCAGCGGCACGAGCACGATGTTGCTGGCCGCGGCAGGCCTCGCACCGCGCCTCACCGCGGGAACGCGCGGCGGTCGCGTGGAACTCGATGGGCGCGATCCGTCGGAGGGGTCACCGCTTGCGGCGAGTATCGCATACCTCGGCCCATCACCGATGCTGCAGCTGAGCGGGATCGCCAAGACGGTGCGCGACGAGATTGCCGTCGGACCGATGAACCTGGGTTGGAGTCGAGGGCGGATCACCGCTGCAGTCGACAACGCGCTCGATCGCCTCGGCGTGCGACACCTCGCCGATCGTGCGCCAGCGCGCCTCTCCGGCGGCGAGACCCAGCGCGTCCTCATTGCTTCGTTGCTCGCCACCGCGCCCACGTCGTGGCTGCTCGACGAACCGTTCTCCGCGCTCGACCGACGTGCGCGAGTTGACGTGGCGAACCTGCTTGTGGCGCTCGCGGCCGACGGCGCCACGGTGGTGGTCGCGTGCGACGACGCAGACGCGATGCTTCCGGCCGCCCATCGTCTGGTCGTGTTTTCGGCTGGGCGCATCGCGCTCGACGGCAGTCCGCGGCAACTGCTCGCCGGCGACCTGCTACCCGCCACAGGGAGCGGTACAACCGACGCCGCCGGACTCGCTGCGGCGGCAGGTTTCGCCGCCCCGCGCCCGATCACGGTGTCCAGTCTGTTGCCGCAGCTCATCCGGATTGAGCCGCGGACGAGCATCGCGGCGTCGGAACACCCGGATTTCACTGACCGTACCACACCCGTCCTTCAGTTGGAGGGTGTCGCCTTCCGATACCCCAAGGGATCGGTCGTGTTGCACGACACGAGTCTCCGGGTCTCGGCAGGCGAGACGGTCGGACTCTTCGGCACCAACGGAGCCGGTAAGTCCACACTGTTGCGCCTTGCGATGGCGCTCGAGCATCCGGAGGCCGGAGTGGTACACACCTTGGGTCTCGACACGGCAGGGCATGGCCCCGAGGACCTGGCACCGCGCGTCGGATTCCTGTTTCAGCAGCCGGAGCGCCAGTTGTTTGCCGCGTCGGTGAGGGCGGAGTGCCGGATGGCACCCGCCCTCGCCGGGTGGACGGACGAACGTACCACGGCTGCAACGATGGGCGCACTCGCGCTCCTTGGGCTCCTCGATGTCGTTGACGAGCACCCCGGTGACCTGCCGCTGCCTCGGCGCCGGCTCGTCGCCCTGGCTGCAGTGCTGGTGACGGATCCCGAATTGCTCCTGCTCGACGAGCCGACCGCGGCGCTCGACGCGCCGTCACGACGTCGAGTCATTGCCATGGTTCGCGAGCGATCGGCCCGGGGTCGGGCCACGATCGCGATCACGCACGATGCGCCGTTCGCGCATGAGGCGCTCGACCGCGCCCTCCTGCTGATCGGCGGCACGATCGCTCACGATGGTGTGGTTCGTGATGTGCTCGACGGGTTTCACCTCGCGAGACCTGCGGCACTTGAAGTTGCCCTGTCGCTGGGCCTGCCAGCCGGCGCCGATCGCCACGATGATGTTGCGGCATCCATCGCTCCGCGGCCTGTGAGGTAGATTCCATTATGTCCGTGCACCTGACTGCCCTGTTCGCCGCGGCACTCCATCAGACCCGTGCGATCGATGCCGACCCGGTCGGAACCGATCGTGCGCTTGACCTGCTCGTGCTGGCAACCGCGGGTGAGGCGGCCGTGTTCGAACTCGATGGCGACCGACTCCTCGTCAACGACCTGCCGATGAGCGGCGACGCGCCGGGCGCGCTCCTCGTTCGCACCGCGCTGGTTGAGCATGACACGTCTGTCCTTCGCCTCCCGCCGCAACTGACCACGCGGCAGTGGGGCGAGGTGGCCGAGTTGTTCGCATCGGCGCCGGGCCTCTTCCCGTCGGCCGATCACGTGCGCGAGTCGCTCGTCACGAGCGTGCCCGGTGCGACATTGTTGGCCTACGGACGCCCCTCGATGAGCGACGAATTGCGCGCGGCACTGTTCGATATTCCTGATACGGAGACCGATCTCATGCCGACAGCGGTCGGGTCGACCGCAATGTCGCGTGGTGCCGATCGCGCCGAGCTATCGAAGCGACTCGATCCGCTGCTGGCGGAAGGCTTCGCGGCGGTGGAAGCACAGGCGTGGGAGCGGACGGCTGAAGTCCTGCTGTCATTCCGGGCGCTCGAAGACGCGAGCGACAGCGCAGCACGCACGATCATCGCACGCGAACGGCGGCGGGTCGCGCCCACCCACATCCTGGACATCCTCGTCCGGCTCCTGCCGAAACACGAGACGGCTCCGGTGATCAAGCGCGCCCTTTTTTCGCTGGGCCCGGACGGCGCGAATGCGCTGATCGAGGCGCTCAACGGCGCACCTGGTCGCGCCGAGCGACGGGCCTATATCGAGGCGCTTGTGGCCTCGCCCAACGCCGAAGATGCCATTCTTACCGCGATGACCAGCTATCGGCCCGCACTCGCGCGCGATGCCGCCGAAGCAGCGGGGCATCGCCGAATGGAGCGCGCCATCCCCCAACTGTCGGCGATGCTGAAACACGCTGACCAGGAAGTCCGCAGCGGGGCATGGCATGCGCTGGAAGAGATCGGGACACGTGAGGCGTTGGAGGCACTGAAACATCGGAAGTGAACCCTGACCTTCGCCGGCGCCCTCCGCACCACCCTCGCGTCAATCTGGATGTGGGGAGTGCTCCTGACCGGGATCGTCCTGCTCGCGCCGTTCAACATCCTCTGGCGCCTGATCGGCTGGCCCGTTGATCCGGTCAATTACTACGGCGGCCGGGCCTTTCGGCTGCTCGGCGTGATCGTGGTGAGGTGCACGCCGCGCTGGCGGTTCGAAGTGCGCGGCGCGCCTCCGATCAACCCGCGACTCCCCTATGTCGTGGTGGCCAACCACGAGTCGTTCGCCGACATGCTGCTGCTCTGCCACCTCCCGTGGGAGATGAAGTGGCTGAGCAAGGCCTCGATCATGAAGGTCCCGATCTTTGGCTGGATGATGTGGGCGGTACGCGACGTTCCCGTGCATCGCGGGCTTGCCAGCAGCGCCAGAGCTGCGATGGCTGAGTGCCGCGATCGCCTCGCGAAGCACGCGTCGGTCATGATGTTTCCCGAGGGGACCCGCTCCAAGACGGCCGACATGCTGCCATTCAAGGACGGTGCGTTCCGTTTGGCCGTTGAGGCGGGCGTGCCGATCCTGCCGCTGGCGCTCTTTGGCACGCGCAATGCGATCGCCAAGCACGACTGGCGCATTAATCCGTCGCACGCAGTGGTCGAGATCCTCGACCCCGAGCCAACGGCGGGCCTGACCTTGGCCGACGTCCCCGCGCTCAGGGCCCGGCTTCGCGAACGCATCGAGATCGCTCGCGTTCGCCTGCGGGAGGAGTTGGCGCGGGAGGTGTGAGCGTTACCTCGTGGCGTACGGCTTCGCGTGGCCCTTCGAATCGAAGCTGTAAATCGTGTAGCGGTCCTTCATCGATCCTTCCATCCCGGGCGAACCCATCGGCATCCCGGGAGCCGCAAGCCCCTTTACCCCCGCCGGCTTTTCGACCAGCAGCTTTTTCACCAGGTCGGCCGGTACGTGCCCCTCGATCACGATGTCACCGGCGAACGCGGTGTGACACGACTCAAGATCTCGCGTGACCCCGTTGGTGCGCTTGAGCGCGGTGAATTCGTCGCGGTGTTCCACCGTGACTGCAAATCCCTGAGTCTTCATGTAGTCGGCCCACTTTTGGCAACAACCGCACGATGGCGATTTGACCACCCGCAACGGAATTAGGGCCGGTGCGCGCGACGCCGCCAGCGACACGGTGCCCCCAATGATCAGCGCCGCGGTAACCACGGATGGGACAACGCGCAAACGCATATGCACCCCGGTATTCGGATTCCACGATACGCGTAGGGGCAAAGCGTCCGCTTCGCCCCTACCCACATCCCAACGAATGTCGCTGCAATCAATCCCGCACCAGAATCAGGAACCTGCCGGTGTCCCAGAACGCGGGAGACGAAATGTGCAGGTCGCCCTTCACCTTGCCGCTGGGAAGCACGGTCGACGCCAGGAGCGTCGGGCTCTGTCGCGTGACGATCCGGTACTCACGAGTCGGCTCGGGTACCGTCAAGACCGTATCGCGACGCCGATCGAGGCGCTGAAAGAGCTCGGGATTCAAGTTGCGCGCCGGCTGGAGCGTCTTGCCGCCGAACACCAGAAACTTGCTTCCCTCGCTCACCAGGATGCCGCGCTTCTCGAGCTCGTCCTTGGTGCCCACGGCGTAGTACACCGTGTTGGCTTCGTCGGTGGCCCGCGTCAGCGTGTCGACCACGGCGGCCTTGGCCACGGTGAGCGAATCCGTTGCACGCGCCAGGGTGTCGACTCGCGATGCAAGCGTCTGGATCTGGATCTTCTGGTCGGTAATCAGTGCTTCCTGCTGCTGCGCCGCCGTTCGAAGGTCTTCGATCGTCCGTTGGAAGTTATCGAGTTGCGTCGTGAGCTTGCGGCGTTCGCCGCTGAGGCCCCCGATGCGCTTCTTCTGGTCCTCGACCTGCTTCTCAGCTGCGTCGAGACGGGCGATCACTTCACGGATCTTGCCGAGCATGACGGCGCGTTCTTCCGCTTTGCCAACCAACGGCCGATCGCCGGTCGACACCGGGCTCATCCCGAGGGCCGTGACGCGAGCCAGATCGGCATTAATTTCCGTAACCAGTTGCGTGGCGGCGAGAACGTCGGAGACAAGGGAATCCTTCTGGTCTGATACCCGGGTCTGTTCCGAAACGAGTTCGTCATACCGCTTCTTGCTGACGCATCCCCCCATCACGCCAATCGCGAGAAGGGACAGAATGGCTCTGCGCATTCGTTTATCCTGAAAAGGGTTCGTAGCATAATGGACGATCGCCGTCGGGAACGATGCACAATAAGCACTGGTACGCCCGTCCGCTGCCGTGTAATTATCCGACAGTTCAAACCTGAGGCGGTCAATGCCCCGTTTTCTGCTGCTCACGCTTGCCCTGCTGAGCGCGTCATCCCTGGTTGAAGCGCAGACCCGCCGGGCCACGACGCCGCGGACCGTGACGATCCTGCATTTCAATGATGTGTACGAAATCACGCCAGTTGCGGCCGGCACGAGCGGCGGGCTCGCACGAGTCGCGACACTGCGCGCGGCGCTGCGGCGCGCCGTCCCTGGCCTCGTCACGTTGCTGGGCGGCGACTTCCTCTCGCCATCTGCCATGGGGTTGGCGGTCGTGGATGGGCAGCGGCTGGCTGGACGTCAGATGGTCTCGGTCCTCAACCGCGTCGGACTCGATTGGGCGGTGCTCGGCAATCACGAGTTCGACATTCGCGAGTCGGAGTTCATCGAGCGGCTCAGCGAGTCGCGATTTGGATACGTCACGACGAACGTCTCCGATTCTGCCGGACGCCTCTTTCCTCGCGCAGTTCGCCACGCGATCCTGCGGATTCGCACCCCCGCCGGCCAGGTCCGGCTCGGGGTGATCGGGCTCACGATCGACGACAACCGCCCAGGCTGGGTGCGATTCGAGGATCCGGTCGTCGCCGCCCAACGTGAAGTCGCGGTGCTCCGCGACAGTGTCGACGCGATCGTCGCGCTGACGCATCTCACCCTCGCCCAGGATCAGCAGCTCGCCGAGAGCATTCCAGAAATCGCGCTGATTCTCGGTGGCCACGAACACGAAAACTACGAGCTGCGGCGCGGGCCACGCTTCACGCCGATCGTCAAGGCCGACGCCAACGTGCGGACGGTGGCGACGGTGACGTTGAGTTTTCCCCGGCGGGGCACACGACCGACCTCAGTTGTGCGATTCGTCGCGATCGACACGACCATCCGCGAACACCCTGCGGTCGCGCGCGAGGTCGCTGGCTGGGTCGCGCGCGCCGATTCCGCGTATCTCGCGCAGGGGCTCGATCCGCGTGCCATTGTCGCGACGCTGCCCGAAGCGCTCGACGGGCGAGAAGCGATCGTCCGGACCCGCCACGGCGAACTGACCACAATCATCGCCACCGCATTGCGTGCTGAGGTTCCCGGTGCGGAGATCGGACTGATGAACGGTGGCTCGATCCGGATCGACGACGTGCTGCCGGCCGGGCCCGTCACGCAGTACGATGTGATTCGCGTGCTGCCGTTTGGCGGCAAGGTCTCGGGCACAACCCTGACCGGCGCGCTGTTGCAGCGGGTGCTCGATCAGGGCGAGCTCAACCGCGGTAGCGGTGGCTACCTGCATGCAGCCGGGATCAGCCGCGACGGGCAGCGTTGGCTCGTCGCGGGACAGCCGATCGATCCCGTCCGTCGCTACGCCGTGGCCACTACCGATTTCCTGCTCACCGGCAGGGAACGCGGCCTGGACTATCTCGCACCGGGCAATCCGGACCTGGGGCCGATCACGGAATTTCGGGATATCCGGATGGTGGTGATCGACGAACTGCGGCGGCGTTATCGCCACGCACGGTGATCGATGAGCGAGAAGCGAGAAGTGTCTCTTCTTTCTTCTCGCTTCTCGCTAGTTTTTCTGCCACAACTCCACTCGGTTGCCCTCCGGATCATCGAGCCACGCAAAATCGCCATCGACGGTTTCCTGACGCTCGCGGGCCGACAGGCCGAGCTCGCCGAGGCGTGTAACGACGGCATCGAGGTCGTCGACACACCACGTGATCTCGAGCTGGCGGCGTTCGTGTCCGACCGGGTGCTTTGACTGGTGAATCGTGAATCGAGTGCGCTCGGGAAACTCGCACCACCATTCGTGCGAGCCGGGTTCGCGTTGGAAGTAGAGTCCGAGGTGCTTCTCGTACCACTGCGCCAAGGCGTCAGCGTGGTCCGCGAACAGGGCGATTCCTCCGATACTGGTGATGCGGCGTTCCAAGAAACCTCCGAAGGTGTGGGCTGGCCATAGCCACGAGCCGAGCAGGTCAGCAGGGCGGTCCGGCGCGCTGCTGCATGCTGACGATGGGCCGAGCGGCGGTGCGTGGGACCGCGAATGCGATCGCTGGCTGTGTCAGTACGGCCGTGACGGAACAGTTCGCGCCTGGCCCCTGAATCACTGCCTCGGCCGTCACCGAGTCACGGGTCACGCGGACGGCCCCGAGCAACACCGTGTAGCCGCCGCTGGGACGCATGCCGGACGCCACGAACACCACCCGTGTGTCGGCGAAATCGATGACCGGCGCCGTCGGCACGGGCACCGCTCCCGCGTGCATCGTGGTCCAGGCCGAGTTGTAACCGAGCGCGTCGGTGACGACCACCATTGCAGCGGTGTCCCAACCACTCTGCTGCACCTGCGCCAGTACGCGCACGGTGTCGCGCGTGACGACTGAAACGGTGTCAGTGGCCGCGTCGGGCTGTCGGCTCGGCTTTCCGGTGGCGCAGCCCGCCACGGCGGCGGCCACCGCGACTGTCAACATCCGGTTCACGTCACCACTCCATTCGCGTGCGTAGCGCAGCGATGTGGGCCACATGGTGCTTGCCGTGCCAGGCGTACATCGCGAGCGTGCGACCGAGCGTGAACGTGGTGCCATGCTCCGGGTGGATGAATCCGCGGTGCCAGTCGTCGGACTTCAGGCTCTCGAGTAGTCGCGACCAGCGTGCGTGCAGCCCTTCGAGGATCGCGAGTGACGGCTCGATCGGCCCGGTCACACTATCGGCCAGCGCTGCCCAGCGGGCTTCGGCGTACAGCTTGATGGTTGGCGTGTCCTCGGTGAGCGTCAGCTTGAAGCGACAGTAGGCGTTCACATGGCTGTCGACGAGGTGATGCACAACTTGGCGCACGGTCCAGCCGGCGTCGCGATACGACGTGTCGAGTTGCCGGTCGCCGAATCCGGCCACGACACGACGCAGCAGGACAGGGTGTGCGGCTACGTCGCCTCGCCACCGCGCGATGTCGTCGGCGTCCCAGTTGGGTGGCTCGATGAATTTGCCAGTTGGGTACCGCACGTCGGTGATCATGCAACCCTCGGGAAAGACGGTCAGCCTACGCGATACTGCACACCCGCCCACACCTCGTCAAACGCAATCATCGTGATCGCTCGAAGATCATCACGGTCCGTCGATTCCCAACCGACATCACGAGTCAGCGTCGTGGCGCGGCCTGAGGACTGTTTGGGATACGCAATCCAGAGCGCGGTGTTGCGGTCGCTCGCGGCGATCGCAACGGGCAGGCGGCGACCTAGCGCCGCCGCCGTGAGTGGATACATCACGACCACGTCATACGGGCCCTTGGTCGCAGTACGGTCTACCGTGCATCCTTCAGGCATC
>JANMSC010000396.1:0-7519 GCA_031388885.1 Gemmatimonadales bacterium
CCCCGTCGCGGCGAGCGTCATCAGTTCCAGCGACGGATCGGAGAGCTGTGCGATCAGCGAGTCGCGCTCGGCGAGTTCGAGGTCACGCGCGGCGACTCGCACTTCCGCCGCCGCGGCCTGTTCCCGGATGTCGCGGAGATCAAGCGCCAGCTTGGCGATGACCACTGTCGCGGCGGCCATTGCGGCAAGTGCGAGCCAGCCGACGATTCCACCGCGCCGGCGACGTGTCGCGATATCGACGACCGGCGCGGAAACCGGCGTGGCCACCGGCGCGAGTGTCGTTGGACCAGCCACGGCGAGCACCCGGCCACGAAGCGACGCGTCAGGGCGAACCGGGATCGCATACCCCATCGCCGCCAGAGTGTCGCGGGTCTCCGCCAGTGCCGCACGCAACGCCGGGTCGCTGGCGAGCCGGTTCTCGAACGACCGCAAGTCGTCGCCCTGCAGCATGTCGAGGCTGTATTCCTCAACCAAGTCGCGCATCGGATCTTCGCTCACGATGCCACCAGTGGTCCGAGCGGCGCGAGTAGCTCGCGCAGCTTGCGCAACCCGAGTCGCACCCGGGTCTTCACGGTGCCCAGAGGCTCGGCGAGGCGATCTGCGATCTCGGTGTGCGACAAGCCTTCAAAGTACGCGAGTTCCAGCGCCGTACGCTGCGCTGTCGGCAGGGTATCGAGGGCGTCGCGCACTCGGCGTGACCGCTCGTCGTGCTCGACCTGGGCGCTGGGCGAGGCAACGTGGGCACCCATGCCGACGGGTTCGTCGTGCGAAGTTGCCTGAGCAGAATCAACCAGCCGCTGGCGACGTCCCGATGCGCGCAACAGGTCGAGCGCACGACTGCGAGCGATCGTGGCGAGCCAGGCACCCACCGAACCGCGGTCGGCCTGGAACCGGGCGGCCTCACGCCAAGCCTGGGCGAAACAATCCACGATCACTTCCTCGGCGTCGGCCTTCTCGCGGGTAATCCGGAGAGCGAGGCCGAACAGGGAGGCCGACCACCGGTCGTAGAGGTGCGCCATCGCGTCGGCGTCGCCTTGCGCCATGGCGCGGACGAGCGCGTCGTCGGTGGAGCTGCTCGTCCTGGTCTCCGCAATGCTCTGAATGGGGGGTCTCCGGCTAGTCGGAAGCGCCAGGTACACGCCGCCAAGATAACTCAAGTCAGGCGTCCCGACGAACTCTATGGCACGCCCGTGCCTCGCTGAGGCGGGAGACGATAGCGTTGTAACCACGCGACACATGCGCCGTGCGGAGGGCGCGGCGAGTGACCTGTGAGGGGTGGACCGAACGGCCTGCAGCGCCACGCGTTGACCTTGTTGAAGGAGACACCAGAGATACGTGCCAGAGCGGGGTGCCGGATGCGTGCGGGCGCAGTCAACTACTCGACCGCCTGCGCGTCGTCACCCCTGACGAATACCAGTTGCTGGCGCCGCCCGACCACGCGTACATCGACGACATTCACCTGATCGGTGAACTTCTCTTGCAAGATCGTCACCTGCACGCGTCCCTTCGCAAGGCCGGACGGGGCACGCCCGACCAGTGAGATCCGCAGGCGTTCTCCTTCGCGGCCAGTGCCCGTTGGACGCAGCAACACCCGCGCACCGCGCGCGTCCGTCACGATGAGAGTGCGATCGAGATACGCCGTGATGCCTGCCGGCTCCTCACCCGGTCCGAAATCTTCGTGATATACGCGGACCGTGGCACCAACGTCGCCGTTGGCCAGCGCAACGAGCTCGATCCGGGCTGCATGGATCGGATGTTCGCGAAACGCAGTCAGGGGTGCGACCGCGAGGAGCACCACGGCAACGCGGGCGGCGCCCATCATGGGAGCCGTCCCGCTGCAATCACCACTGCGATCGCAGCCACGGTAACCGACGTGAGCCGGCTGCGCCACCGTAGCGCGGCCGCCCGATCGACGCCCCGTTGCGCGAATGCGCCGTCGGCTGCCGCAAGCACTGCCACGAGCGCGCTGAGGACCAGTAACTGCCCAAGCTCGATCCCGATGTTGAAGCCGAGCAGGGGCAATGCGACACCGCCATCGAAAAGATCGCGCAGCGTATTCGCGAATCCGGCGCCGTGCACGAGGCCGAATCCTGCCGCGAGTGCGGGGCGGAGTGACCCGCGCGGCCGCTCGGAGCGCTGCAACAGGTTCTCGAGGCTCGCGATCACGATGGTGCAGGGAATGAGGAACTCGACCAGCGCCACTGGAAAGGAGACAAGGTCGAGCGATGCGAGCGCGAGGGTCACCGAATGCCCAACCGTGAAGGCACTGGCAACGGCAAGGCCGTGCCGCCAGTCGCGCGGCCGGTAGCACGCAGCCAACGCCGCAAGGAAGAGTAGATGGTCGAGCGCATCGAGCGACACGATGTGCCCGAACCCCACGCCGATGAACGTGCCGATCATCGACTGATCCCCAGCGCGGCGGCGTGCGCGTCCAACAAACGATCTTCGGTATTCCATCGCAGGGCATGGCGCATGGCCACGCGCGCTTCAGGGTCGCGGCCAGCGCGGTGGAGTGCCCATGCGTAGAGGTCCCATCCGTACACGTCTCGACGCCGCTCGAGATCGGCGGTCGCCTGCGCGAGCACTTCACCGACTTGCCGGTCGCGATCGAGCAGCGCGAGCCGCCACTGGCGGTGCCATGCCGAAGGCGGTGCCGCTGCGATAGCAGTTTCAAACGCCCGGAAATATCGGTCAGACTGCGCGGCTTCGCCGAGCCGGCGATGGGCGTCGCTCGCCAGGGCGAACGCGAGTGGGTCCTCGCCAACGTTCATCGCAGCGGTGGCTTGAACAAGCGCCTCAGCCGCGTCACCCCGAGCAAGTGCCAAGCGCGCAAGGCCGAGCATCGTGCGAGGGTCGTCGGGCACGATGGTGCGGGCCGCGTCGAGATGACGGGCGGCGTCATTGAATGCGCCGACACTGAGTGCGAGTTCACCGAGCCGCAGGTCGAACCACGCCACCTGTTCAGCGGGCGTCCCGAATCGGGATCGCGCGTCGTCCTTGGCGCGAAGCAACAGGGTGCGGGCATGGGCAGAATGACCTCGGACAGAGGCCCATCGAGCCGTCCTCGCGGTGACAGCTGGATCTGTGCCCGCCTGGTCGAGCGCGCGAAAAATGGCGTCCGCGGCTCGGTAGTTGCCGAGTTCGAGGGCGATCTCACCCACCAGCGATCGCGCGCCGGCGGCCGACGGGTCGGCGGCAAGCAATGATTCGGCAGCCTCTCGCGCCTCGGCAAATCGATGCTGGCCGATCAGTGCGAGAGAGAGGGCCCGGAACGCCTCGGTGTTGTGCGCTCGCCGATTCGCCAGCGAGCGTCGCGCCGCCGCCTCGGCCAGGTCGAGGTCAGCGGGTGTGCCCCGCTCGCGCGCGCGCTGGAGGTAGAGCGCTGCGAGTCGGAGCTCATCGAGGGCACCGGTAGGGTCGGCCTGCGCGCGGCGCTGATAGAAGCGAATGTCGGCGTCACGCAGCGTGCGTTCAGCGGCGACATCCCAGGTCGGGTGTGTCGCCACCACGTCCGAAGCAGTGCCACTCGTGACGATGACGCCCGCACCGAGTGCGAGCGCCACCGCCGCGAGCAGCGCCGTCCGGCGTCTGTTCACCGATTTGCCGCCGCGATGTACGGAAAGGTCGCGGAGAATGGTGAGTCGCTCGGGACGTTGTCAGTCGACAGGCCCGGCGACACGTTGCTGGGATCGAGGAGCGGACCAAAGATTGCCATCAGGCCGGCATCCACGACGTCGTCAGCCAGCTTGCGACCGCCGTAACCATCGGCGAGTGCCCACGAGAGCCAGCCGGCGGTGCTCGCTGCCTTGTCCGTCTGAACGATGAGCATATCGGGCAACAGCACCGTCGCGAGCGTGTTCTGCACGGCGGCATTGCGGCCCGCCACCGTTGCCACGAACGTCACGAGCTCTGCGCGGATCAACGTCACGTCCGTGGATGGACCGGTGCTGCCGTGCAATCCATGACTCCGCTTGGCGAGAAACACTTCGCTGACCAGAGGATTGCCGAGGCGCTGCACCTGATTGTACATGCGCGGCGAATCAGGCGTCGGCATGGTGCCGTTGTCGTCGTCGCTGCATGCGGCCGCGACGAGCGCGAGCGCGAGGGGAACAATGTGTCGCAGGGACATCAGTACGGTCCTCGCAGGGTTGAGTGTGGTGTTCATCGCGAGATCGTCCCCCAGACACCGATCTTCGCGTTGCCGCCCGACGTCAGCATGACAGTCGGCAGCTCGATGATGATCGAGGCCACGTTGAAGCCCGCGAGGTAGTTCAAGGCCTGTCCGGCCGGGCGGAACGCGCTGGCGGACGGCGTCGCCGGCAGGGCCGCAAGTGGGCCAGTGGCCGGTTTGCGGTCGGGAAGGATCCGGAAGAACTGCTCCAGGTCAATGAAAAACGATTCGTCGCGCACACCAGCGTACACCTGGATATCGCTCGCCGATCCGAGCGTCGTGTTGAGCCCGCCGGTGACCGTCGTGCCACCAGTGGCGAGCACGTTGTTCATCGCACCCTTGATGCTGGGCACGACCGGGCTGCGTACCAGGACCTTCTGGGCCTGACCAGACCCGTCGAACGTGATCTGGATGACCTTGTCCTCGACGGCGTCGCCGGTGTTATCGACCTTGATCTGGTAGAGCAGGTTGCGGTCGAACGAGGTGGTCGCGGCGGCGGCAGGGGAGATCGCGGGCTGCGAGTTGAATACCAGCACGGTGCGACCCGCGGTGGCGGCAGGAAAGACGTAAAGATCCGTCATGTCCTGGGTCGGGTTGAGTTCGACGTCGGCGGTGTCCTGGTGATCGGATGCGATCGCCAACTGGCGTGCTCCGATCAGCACCGCGACACCGAGGGCCCCGGCAAGGCCGAGACGTACGGAGCGGTTGAGGCGAGTCATGCGATTGCAACTCCCGGTGAAAGTGGTGGTGTGTCGTGCTTGCACCGGGGGTACGCGGCCGTTTGGCGAACGGATCTCTGGGGCGTGTGCAGGCCGTCGCCGACGGCGGACTCTGAGGACTACCGTGGCCGACCAGTGACAGCGACCTTCCGCAGACCTCGAACCGGACCGGCCAGCACGACCGCAGCAACAATCCTCACCGTCACCGACCTTGTCGTCCGGTTTCCGGCCTTCACCCTTGGGCCGGTGTCGTTCACCATCTCAGGTGGTGAAACAGTCGCCCTCCTGGGGGCGAACGCTGCGGGGAAGACCACGTTGCTGCGTTGCATTACTGGCCGGCTGCACGATCGCGCCGGGCGGATCGAGATCGCCGGCCGCGAAATCGGCAGCGCGCCACCCGCCTGGCGCGCTCGCGTCGGATTCGCCGCCGAGGCACCACTCGCTGATCCGGGGCTGCGAGTCCGGGAGTGGTTCAACTTTCTGGCCGACGTCTATCCGACCTGGAATCGGGCTGACGAGCGCACGCTGATCGAACGACTCGGCATCGACCCATCAGTGCGTATCGGCACACTGTCTCGCGGGAGCCAGGTCAAGGTCGCATTCGTTGCCGCGGAGGCGTACCGCCCCGACCTGCTGGTGCTCGACGAACCCACCAACGGACTCGACCCGGTGGTGCGCATGGAGTTTCTCGCGCTGCTGCGCGAACGATTGTCGCAGGCACCAGATCGGGCGCTGCTTTTTTCCTCGCACCTCCTCGAGGACGTCGAAGCGTTGTGTGATCGCGCACTGCTGATTCGCGGTGGCCGTATCGTGCGCGAAACGCTGCGGGACGAGCTGACTGCCGCCCGCGCCGCCGGCAACCTCACCGGGCTCGTCGCAGACGTCCTGCGCAACAGCAACGCATGAATCGCGCGGCGCGTGCGACGCTCGCGCTCGAGCTCCGTCGCGGTCGTCGCGCGCTGGCCATCGGGTGGACAGCTGCGGCGGCGCTCGCCGCGATTCATGCAGTGATGCCGTGGGATCATGAGCATCCGGTTGCGATTTTCCTGATCGTCCTCCCAGGGATGATTGGGTTCTTTGCCGGATTGGGTGCCTATGGCGATCTCCTGGCCGATCGCCGAACGGGTCGCCTCGCGCTGGAGCGCGCGCTTCCCGTCGCGTGGTTCGCGACTGCCGGGGCACGACTTATCGGCGCGGGGGTTCGTGCGACGGTCGCGCCGGCAATGGCGGCTTCGCTCGCGATCGGCCTGTCCCGCGGCACGGCCGCTTCCCCTCGCGTGGGCACCATTCTCACGATCGTGTTTGCCGTCTGGGTCGTGATCACCACGCTGTGCTGGCTCCTCATGGCGGCCAATGTGCGGTGGTCGATGCTCCGGCTCTGGTGGATACCGACGACGATCTGGCTTGTACCGCAGCTGGCCCCGCGCGAGTGGTGGATGACGCTTGAGCCCCAGGCGCGTGCCACGTGGGCGTGGATCGGCGCATCGTGGGCGCACCCTACCGGTCCGGTCCTGTTCGTCGTGGCGATGACTGCTGCGTTGGCGCTGGCGTGGGTGGGCGCCGCCGCCCTCTATGCGTCCGGACTCAGGCGCTACGTGTACGCCGCCGATCCGCTCGGCCTGCAGGGCAAGCACGATCCCACCCGGCGGGCGCTCGAATACCCCCCCGGCCCGCGATCGGTCATCGCGGCGATCGCACTGCTCGACGTCCGTCTGGGCATCGAGCGGATGGCGAAGCAGTGGATGCTCTTTGTCATTCTTGTCGTGATTGCGATCGCTGGCCCCGATACCCTCCGGTCGATGGCGCCGATGTACATCACGGTGCTTGGCGTGATGGTACCCGGGGCGGTGGCGCTGGGCGTGCTTGGCGCCCGCCAGAGCGGCGCGCTCGCGGCGTGGCAGCACTTGCCGCATCCGCGCTTGCGCATTGCTGCAGGCAAGCT
Source organism: Gemmatimonadales bacterium (assembly GCA_031388885.1). Lineage (GTDB taxonomy): Bacteria > Gemmatimonadota > Gemmatimonadetes > Gemmatimonadales > GWC2-71-9 > Palsa-1233. The sequence continues at coordinate 6,833 of JANMSC010000396.1, forward strand.
CGTAAGCGTAGGCGTGCTCTCATTTATCGGCGCGGTATTGCTGTCGATCGGACGAGCGCTCAGACCGGATCCGGCGGAGTTTGCGAGCGTCGAGTTGGTCAACTCCGCGCTCACCCTCGCCGCTGGCGTCTGGGTCGCGGTGGTGATCGCGTGCTGGTGGCAGCGCCGCTACCTGCTGTGGCTCCTGCCCGGAGCCCTCGTCGCGGCCGGTGCGTGGGCCTACAGCAATGTGTCGATACTGGACGCGTGGCCCATGGTCCAACGAGCTGTCACACATCGCGCCGCCCCGGTGACATGGTTCGTCGCGGTGGCGATGCTGGGCGTGCCGTTGTTCGCGGAAGGTTTGCGGCGGTATCAGAAGGCGTGAGGCGCAGGGGTTGGGGACGGTGAGAACCGGTCTCAAAACCGCGTGACCTGCATCGGCGCAAGTTCGGCTGGCTCCGCTTCACCCGTGACGAGCTGCGCAATCAATTCACCGGTGATGCCGGCGAGCAGGATGCCGTTGCGGCCGTGACCGGTCGGGTACCAGAGACCGGCGAGGCGAGGCTCGCTCCCGATGATCGCAGTCCGTCGGGTGTGCCGGGGCGAAGGCCGGCCCACGCTCGACGCGGCAGCCCGGCGAGACGCCCTGACGACGCACCCGCCGCGACGACGACGTCCGAAGCGGGGTTCATACGGTGCGAAGTG
>JANMSC010000452.1:0-4552 GCA_031388885.1 Gemmatimonadales bacterium
CGATGTTGGACAACCTGGGTCGCGTGCTGCAACCGTTCTTTCATCTCGATATCGCGGCGGCGGCGGCCGAACGTGCGCGGGAAGGCTTTGCCGGCGAATTGAAGACGTATGTCACGGCCCGCCTCGCCCCCAGCTGGCGAGCCGCCGCAATCCGGCCGATAGACCCCGCGGTGTTCCGTGACCCACCCCCGCGCCCACCCCCTGGCCCCAAGACGACGTTCGAGGACCGCGCCACATTTCACGTGGATAGCTGGCGTGATCATGTCGTCAAAGACCATATCGAAGGGTGGGCATCCGGTTGGCGCTGCGGCGGCGCTACGCGAAAGAGCATGTCGCAGATTGATCGATTCGGGCCGCGCTACACCATCGAGTCGCTCGCGAATCCCGACGCCTGCGCCGGCCAGACCCTCACCATCCGCGGGCACGGCTTCGGCTCGATGGGGCGCGTGTACTTCCCGTCACCCGACATCAAGGATCCGGCCTTCGCCCTCGGCGCTGGCGATGCCGGCGTGCTCGTGGGCGTCACGCCAAAGCGCTGGACCGACACCGAGGTCGATGTGGTGGTGCCCAAATGGGCCACCGCCGGCGAACTGCACCTCAACGCGTTCCGCCGCCTCCTCGATCCGTGCGCGACCATTGACGTGTACCGGCTCGGCAACAGCGTCCTGTTCCGCGGCGGCCTGGCCTCGGTCTACGAGGTCTCGTTAGGTGGCGTCTCCGTGGACCTCACCAGCACGGAACCGCGCAACCTCGCCCCCAACGACTCTGTGGTGCTCAGCTGGCGCTCCAGCGGTGGCCCCAGCACCCGCATCACAATCGAGCTCGTGGACAACTTCACCGTGGTGTGGAGCCGTGGCAACCTCCCCGGCGGCTTTGGCGCGGTGGTGCTGACCGTACCCGACACCGCCCCCCAGAGTCCGCGTGGGGCGACGCTCGTTTTCACCGCCGTAAGTGACTGCGGCACCACGGCACCGCTGCGACTCCCGGTGTTCCTCAGCGTGCTGCCACGCCTAACCATCACCTACGTCGAGGTCACGCAGGGCGTGCAGGGCGACCTGGGCGACGTGCTCGCTGGCCAGGGCATGCCCACGGTGGCGTGGAAAGACACCGCCGTGCGGGTGCACATGAACTGCGATCGTGGCGGTTGGTTCTCCAACAAGCTGGACCGGATCACCGGCTCCCTCACGGTCGACGGCCGCCGCCTCGGCCCCACCAACAAGCGCGTGGTCGTTCCCGATAGCGGTTTCGCCGGCATCCGCGGCCTTTCGGATCCCAACCACACCAACGACACGCTCAACTTCACCATTCCCGCCGCGTGGCTCTCCCCCGGGACGCACACCCTCGTCGCGCAAGTCGTGTGCAACGACCCGAGCGGGCGGATTGTTGTCTTCCAAACCATCACGTGGGGCTGGGTGGCGCACAATCCTATTCGGGTGCGTGCCGTGTACATGGCGCTGTATGGTTCCGATGCGTTCATGCTGGACTACACACGCCGTGCGCTCGACTTCCTCCCCACGCCACTCACCGACATCGGCATCGCCGCGCCGCGCTGGATCTCGCACACCTACGACCTGTCGAACAGCGATGAATGGGGCGACCTGCTCGACGATCTCGAGGACGCCTGGGACGACGCCGACGAGGCGAGCGGCGTGCGCTGGTTAGGCATTGTACCGGCAAGCGAGCGCCTCCCCGGCGCGCCAGTCGCCCTCCAGGGGAATTCCGGTGTCCCGAGTATCGCCGCACTCGCAATGGGCGATCGTCCTGATATCGGCGCGCACGAACTCGGTCACAGCTTCGGCCTCCATCACATCAACCTGCCAATGGGTGGCCCCGCCGATCCGTACGACTCGGCGGATAGCGGTGGCAACCTTCGTCGCCCACCGTTCGATGTGCGAACCAGTACCGCCGTCTCCCTCCCCGCCGGCGACCTCATGTCCTACATGGAACCCATCCGCCCCGGCATCACCACGTGGATGCGCATCTTCCTCAACACATGACCAGAGACTGCGTGCCTACTGACAATCACTATCCCATGACCTATCTGCACATTCGCGGCACACTTAGCGAAAATATGGTCTATCGCCCCCGCCCCGGTCGCGAGACGAACGGCCCGGGACGGCGAAGCGAAGGTGACTCTGCCTACCAGCTCGTCCTGCTCGACAGCCATGCGCGCGTGCTCGTGAGCGTCGCCCCCGAGGTGAATCCACGGGGGTGCGGCAGCGCTACCGATCCGCTGCGATTCGGCGTTAGGGGCGCCATCGCCCTGCATCCCGACGCCACCGCATATGAGTTGCGTCGCGGAGAGATTCGGTTGCACGGTGCGGCGATTCCTTACGCCCCACCGTCGCTCGCGGCGCCGCGGTGCCACACCAACGCCACCGGCCTCACGCTACGGTGGGAGCATTGTGCGCCAGCCGAGGGTGCGCACAACTCCATCCCCATGGGTGCCGCCGCGTACACCATGCGACGGGGCGCGACTTCGACCGGCATGACCTACAGCATTGTTGCCGCAATGGAAAACGGGCGTCGCATCACGCTGGCCCGTAACCTCACCGAGCCCGCGCATACGCTGGACCTGAGCGTGATGCCGGTGCCTGGGAAGGGGAAGGTATTCCTCGTCGCGAACGACGGCGTGCGGTCGTCGGAAGTGGAGGCCGCGGACATACACGTGCCGCCACGCCCACCCACCGTGCATATCCTGGCTCCCGTCCACGGAACGCAGGTGGCGTTTGGAGAAACGGTCTCCGTATTGGGGTGCCTGCTCGACATGGGTGGACAGCCGATCGCACCGGAGACCGTGTCGTGGTCACTCGATGGTGAGCGCATTGCGTCGGGTACACTGATCACCGTACTCGCCGGCCTTGCTCCCGGCACGCATCTCCTGACGCTGTGGGTGGAAGGAGGAGGTATGGATCGCGTGGAGGAGTCGCTGTCCCTGGAGGTTGCGGAGCCGGACGCCGACTACCATGCGTGGGCGGAACTGATGACGGACAAGCAGCACCCTGGCCTCAGTGAGATGTCGCGATGAAAGGCGCTCGCGAGTTCAGGACAGTTAGGGCATCGGTGAGCGGCGCGAAAGCGCCGACAGTCTCTTGGAGGGGTGCTGCCGCCAATGCACTGCTGAGCAATCGTCCAACGGGCATGTCGTACCAAGCGAACAAATCACTCGGCATGGACACCGAGCAGTGGGTTTCCGGCGACGGAGAAGATCTACACAACCGGCTCCTCGTTGGGCTTCCGGTGCGCCGAGGCGCTGCTCACCGGCGTGGAGCGCGTGCGGTTTGGTGTCACTACGTCGCTGTTGTTCCTTGGGGGCGGCGACATGCTGATGCGCACCGACGATCCCGTCTCTGGTGATGATTATTCAGTGGCAGTCGGCTTTAGTGACGCCGCGACTGTCTCGGGTTCCTCCTAGGTGCCGATGCATTCACTGTGCAAGGGTTGGGCGATGATTCCGTACTGTCCCACGTGGCCGGAGAGGCCCAGCCGAATGTTCGACGGCAGCTGCGTGTGGCGGTAGACGGGTGGCAAGGTGCTCCTCGGATGCACCATGCCGCCGTTCCACTCTCCTAACGTCGAATGCGCTCTGGCGGTCGCCGTGGGTGCACGATCGGTGCGGGGATGGTGTGCGGTGCCGCGTGTTCGTAGGGAGCGCCCGGGCCTCGCGCCGCCGCTTGTGTGCTGCCATAGAGTCCGAGTCCGGAGCGGATGGAATTGTCCCAGTCTCCGACAAACGCCCACCAGTTGGTCATCCAACCCGGTGTTTTGACGATGCGGTTGCCACGACCCGGGTACGACTGGAACCAGTAGACTTACCACTATGCCTCCTCCTTTTGGAAGAACGCTTGGTCCCCGGGCCAGGGGTAGTTCAATGAGCACCACGTTGTGCGACTCGTGGGCTTCTTCTGGCCGCTGTTGTTTGGCGTCCAGTCCTCGATGTCAAATTGCACGACCGTCGCGTTGTGGTAGTCGTAGTGATCGGTCGTGTTCGGCGGCATGTGGGTCCAGCACGTGCGCCCGGTGATGAATGCGCCGGAAGGACTCAGTCCCACGAAGTCGCGCCAGAAGAAGCGATCGTTCCCGTCCTGGCCGTGCGTCGCGTACCCCATGATCGCTTCCATCTGGTGGCCAACGACGTGCGGCGCTTGCGCCTGAGTCCGCCGCGTCGGGATGCCGTAGACGGTGTATGTGTGCTCGATGATCGGGAGGTCGGTGTTGTCGCGATCGCTGTTGGAGACGTCGCCGGTGACCGGGCTCGACATGTTCGATTCCCAGTCCACACGAAAGTCCGCAGGATCGTGGAGCTTGGGGTCGTGCGAGGGGAACGCGGCATCGAAGCCGGAGCCCGCCACCCACACCTCCTTGATGCGCTCGGATCGCATCTTCGGGAGCAACTGCAGGTCGTCAAACACCCTGTGGTAGTCCGGGTAACGCGGGTTGCCCTGCGCGGGCGCGTTGGCGCGCTTGGTGCTGGGAGGAATGTGATCATATACGACGATGTAATCCACCACGCGGAAGCCGAGCGACGGGAGCGCGGCCTGGTTCGCATACC
>JANMSC010000494.1:0-2843 GCA_031388885.1 Gemmatimonadales bacterium
TCAAGCGAGGCGAATAATCGGCGGTTAGCTTCTCCCCGATGGCCGTGCTGACTTGTGCGCGCTGCCGGCTCGAAGGGGAACGGCAGGCATTCAAGCCTTTCCCGAGTGAGCTCGGACAGCGCATCTACGATACGATCTGCAAGACTTGCTGGGCCGACTGGCTCAAGGCCCAGCAACAACTCATCAACCACTACGCATTGGTACCGCATCAGCCAAAGGCGCGCGAGTTGCTGCTCCGCAACATGGAGCAGTTCCTGTTTGGCGATGGCGCAGAGGACGGGATCCCTTGAGCGTGGAGGTGTGTGATGGCGCGACCGTTGGCGCGGGGCTACGATCCGACCGATAGCGGGCTTTCGACCAACTGGCGAGAAGGCGTCGTGGCGGGGGTGCTGGGTGCGGCGGTGGTCGCGCTCTTCTACCTCGTCTTCGACATCGTCGTCCGCGGCGCCGCACTCCGGACGCCGAGCATCCTTGGCCAACTGCTGGTCCTCGGCCAGCGCAATCCCGACATCACTGCGATCAACGGCACGGCGATCCTGCTCTACACGATCGTGCACATCATCGCGTTCGTCGTGTTCGGCTATCTGTTGACCGCGCTGGCGCTCCGGTCGGAACGGAGTGACCTGGCGCGTTACGGTGTGGTGCAGTTGTTGATCGTATTCGAGCTCTTCTTCTACGGGCTGCTCGCGGTGGCCGATTCAACAACGCGCGGTGCGTTTCCGTTCTGGAGCGTGCTCGCCGCCAACTCGCTCGCGGCGATCGCGATGGGCACATGGCTCTGGACGCGTCATCCCAAGGTGCGCGCCGCCATCGCGCGCGCGCCGCTCGGATCGGCGGAGGAAGAAGCCGGCGTCACCACCTGACACCAAGCTTGAAGCCGGCATCCACCGATGGTCCGCTCGGTAGCAGGTCTTCGGTCAGCCCGACCTGAATCTCGGGCCATCCCTGCCGAACGCTGAAGAGCCCGCCCAAGTCGAGCGTCACCTCGGCGCGATCGAGTGCCCGAAATCCCGTGTCCTTCCAGTTGGGTGACTGCACCCACAGCGTGCTGAACACCGCCTGCCTGCCGGCGAAACGCCAGCGACCCGCGACGAGAGCACCGACGAACACGGTGCGCTGAAACTCGCGGAGATCACCGTGGGTCGGGGTCCAGCCACTCGAGACACCAACGTCAACCGACACGCGCGACGTTTGCGCAGCCCGCGCCGTGACGGCGAGTGCGGTGCCAACCGTGCCGCGTGCCCAGCCGTCGGCGCGCGTGGTTGCGGTTGGCAGCGTCATGGTGGCAGTGACCTGCACTCTCGATGACAGGCGCGCGCCGCCACCCAGGCGCAGATCGCCAAGGAACGTGCCGGGCCGCTCGCGAACGATGCTGTCGCCTCCCAACTGGAACTCCCACCCGAACTGGTTCCTGGTCCGCCGATTGCGCGCAGGCACCCGCAGTCCGATGACATCGTGGTACCAGTTGAGGAAGCCATCGAGAAAGCCGTCGTAACCGCCGCGCAGCGCGTCATTGCCGAAGGCGAACACCGATCGCGACATGTCCCGGCCAAGCCAGAGGTCGACCTGCATCGTTTCGGCATCGAAGGCATAGGTGCGTCCATCGCGCGCCGCCACCGCTTCCACCGCGTTGGAGTAGTCGATCACGAGGCGCGGCTGCCAGCCATCGCGTGGCAACACGAACGGTTGGGCGTACAGCGCGCTGCGCGACGCGAGCGCGGGGTTCACGGGCACGTACGGCGGGATGTCTTGAGCGCCTAGCGGGCCGGTCATCGCGAGGAGACAGAGGTATCTGAGCATCAAGGAGAATACATTTGTTCATGCACCTGCGCCCCATGATGCGTGTCGCTGTCGTGTCCGTCGCCGCCATCGTCGTCGCGCACCTCCTCGACGGCTGGGCCTGGGTGCATCTCGTGCAGCCGGGCGTATACGACAACGACTTCGGTCGGATGCTGAGGGTGGTCGGGTACTTGCCGGTCTGGCTCGCCCTCGGATGCGCGTACTGGCTCCACACGCGCGATCGACGCGTGGCGCTGTTGCTGGCGCTCACCCCCGCTCTGGGCGGGCTGGTCGCTGAGGTGCTGAAGTTGATGCTGCGCCGCGAGCGGCCGGGCATGCACGACGGTGAGTACGTATTCCGTGCATTCGGTGACCAGCCGTGGTCGAGCAAGGCCCTCGGATTGCCGAGCAGCCACGCCTTGGTGGCGTTCACCGGAACGTGGCTGCTGTGTCGCCTCTATCCCAGGGCGTGGCCGGTGTGGCTCGCGCTCGGTGCAGGGTGTGCGCTGACGCGGTTGCAGGCGCACGCACATTTTCTCAGCGACGTAGTGGTTGCGGCAGTAGCCGGATACCTGACGGTGGCGGCGGTGTGGCGGCAGTGGAAGCCGGCGTGACGCTGTCAACCGCCGCCGGAACGACAACATCCTGACGCGCCGCCGATCCGCGGATGAAGTCGAGTACGTCGCGCCAGGCGTCATCGGCGGGGTGTCGCGGTGCGTCGCCGAATCCGCCACCGGGAATCACCAGCATCAGGGCCCCGGTCGGCGCAATGCGTTGTGCTGCGACCGAGTCGAACGACGGATCGTCGGCTGCGCGTGCGATGAGCACCGAACCGCGCCACCGTGCAAGACGCGTGTCGGCCGTGGTTGGAGTTAGCTGAAGCCAGCGAGGCAGCCGCTTCAGTACGCCAGCCCAGAGGCTGCGCGCCGGTTTCCCGGGCGCGATCGCCACCAAACGCCACGCCCCGAGGTCCGGGCGTGCGGCGACCGCGGCGAGCAGCGAATCGAGCCCGCGCCCGAACGTGATGACGGCAGCGGATCGGCTGCGGGCGGTTGTTCGTGCAG
>JANMSC010000024.1:0-1623 GCA_031388885.1 Gemmatimonadales bacterium
AGTCTTCGCTTGAACCCGTTGCGGCTGAGGATGTCTGACCAGCAACCGCTGAGGGAATGAGCGCCAGGCACGCCAATAGAGCGATGAACCGTTTCATTGTAATGTTCACCATCGCTATCGCGGGGCGCCGCCGCCCAGTTCGGCGTAGACCTGACCGACGAAGCGTTCGGCCGTGGTGCCCGGCATCGGGACTTTCGAGTCGAACTCCGCCGTCGGCTTGGCCGCCTGCACCTGCTCCAGCGTCATCCCTTTTTTCACCATCGGCGCGATCCTGTCGCGCACGCCTGCGATCACGTCGCGGTGTGCGGCGACCGCCGTGCGATCGACGATGGGGCCGTGGCCCGGGAGGATTCTCGTGGAGGGTCCGGCCAGCTCGATGATCTTGTTCAGGCCGGCGATCATTCCCGTCATCGAGCCGCCGTTCGCGCGGTCGATGTTCGGGTAGGCGATCGAGCGGTAGTAGTCGCCCGTCATGATCACGTCGGCGTTGACGAACCGCACGAGCGTGTCGCCATCGGTGTGCGCGGCCGGAATCGGGATCAGCTGGACCTGCTCGCCGTTCATGTGGAATGTCATTGGCGCGTCGAAGGTGAGGCGCGGCAGGGCCGCTGGCGGCGCCGGCGTGCCGGCTACACCGGCCGCACTGGGCGACGGTTTCTCGAGGCGCGCGCGCAGCTGCGGCCGGGCGACGATGGTGACGCCCATGGCGCCGAGGTTCGCGTTGCCCCCCGTGTGATCGCCGTGGACGTGCGTGTTGATCAGGAAGCGGATCGGGCCAGGGTTGATGGTCTTGATCGCCGCGACGATCTTCTCCGTGAGCGGCGCGAACTGGCTGTCGACCATGAGCACACCATCCGGCCCCGCCAGCACGCCGATTTGGCCGCCCTGGCCTTCGAGCATCGAGAGATTGGGCGCCAGCTGGGTCGTCTTGATCTCGACCTTGCTGAAGTCCTGCTGGGCCTGGGCGTGGAGAGCGGTTGCGAGCGCGACGGCCACGCAGGCCGCGAGCAGGGGGTGTCGCGACGTGTGCTTCATCGGTTCTGGCTCCTTGTGGGGGAAAGAGGACATTCTACCCGCGACGAACCAGAACAACCAGGAGGTCAAGAACTCCTAATCTCTTGAACTCCTGCCTAAATAGTAGTCGCCAGGCGGCTGTCCGTTGCCGGGGTCGGTGGGCGGCGGCACGGGCGGCGGCTGTTCCCCGGGCGGCGGCGTTTCCACGGGTGCCACGATCGTGATCTGTCCGACCATCGTTGGATGAAATGTGCAGCGATAACCGGTTGTTGGGTTGACCACTGTCAGTGGAGGGCTCGATTGACCAGGCGCGAGATTCCCGACTGGCGTCCCGTCGTCGAGCACGATGTCGTGGTTGATCAGGTCGGCGTTCAGCCAGACGACCGTGTTGCCAGTTGCGGCCTGTAAGGGGTTTGGCGCAAACGCGCCGGTCCCGAATGAGCCGGTGATGTTGACCGTCAACTGGACCGGGACTGTCCCACTTGGCGGCGGAATCTGGCCAGGATCGGGCACAGGCGGCGGCGTATCTCCCGGTGGTTCCGGATCGTCGTAGCCGTCGCCGTCGCTGTCAACGCGGTGAAAAGGCGTCAGGCTTGCGGCGCGCGTGCC
>JANMSC010000180.1:0-6024 GCA_031388885.1 Gemmatimonadales bacterium
CACCTCGTCGGGTCCGCGCACCCAGCGGGCGTGCTTGAATGGCAGCGGCTCCAGCTTGGCCGGTACGTTGTACTCCCCTTCGAGGCGCGAGAGCAGCACGTCGAACTGCAGCATCCCGACGGCGCCGACGATCGGCACCGGACCGACGATCGACTCCTGGTAGAACACCTGCACCGCGCCTTCCTCGGCGAGCTGGCGCAGGCCGGTGTCGAGGTGCTTGCGGCGAAGCGGATCGGAGCCAGAGATCCGGGCGAAGTGCTGCGGTGCGAAGCGCGGGATGCCGGTGAACACCACGTCACCCTTCGTTGAGAGCGAATCCGATACGCGGAGCGAGCCGCGATCGTGCACTCCGATCACGTCACCCGGCCACGCCTCCTCGATCTCCACCCGCTCGCGCGCAAGAAACTGCTGCGGCTGGCTCAGCCGGAGCGTCTTTTGGGTGCGCGCCAGCGTAACACTCATTCCCGCGTCGAACTTCCCCGAACAGATCCGGACGAACGCGATCCGGTCGCGGTGCTTCGGGTCCATGTTCGCCTGGATCTTGAACACGAATCCGGTGAACTCGCGATCGGTCGGCATGACGATCCGATCATTGGCCGGGCGGGGCAGAGGAGCCGGCGCATGCTCGAGGAAATCGTGCAGGAACGGCTCGACGCCGAAGTTGGTGAGGGCCGACCCGAAAAACATCGGCGACAGGGTACCGTCGAGGATGGCCGCCTCGTCCCACGGATGTCCGGCCATGTCGAGGAGCTCGAGCTCGTCCTTCACGGTCGCCACAGTGTCGCTGCCGAGGATGTCGGCGAGCGAGGCATCGTCGAGCGGCACGCGGCGCGTGGTGACAAGCGACGCACCGTGATCTGCGCTGCGGTCGAACAACAGCACCTCGCGCCGCCGACGGTCGGTCACACCAACAAAACCCGCGCCGGTGTTGATCGGCCAGGTGACCGGATGAATCGCCAGGCCGAGGTCGGCCTCGACGTCACTCACCAGTTGGAGCGGATTCCCCCCGGGTCGGTCGCACTTGTTGACGAACGAGAAGATCGGCATCCGACGCAGCTTGCAGACATCGAACAGCTGGCGAGTGCGTGTTTCGACACCGCGGCGGTTGTCGAGAAGCATCACGGCGCTGTCGGCGGCGATCAGGGTGCGGTAGGTGTCCTCGGAGAAGTCGGCGTGCCCGGGCGTATCGAGGAGGTTGACCTTGTAGCCGAGGTACTCGAACTGGAGCACACTCGACGTCACCGAGATGCCGCGCTGCCGCTCCAGCTCCATCCAGTCGGACGTGGCGTGGCGAGCAGCCCGGCGTGCCTTCACCGAGCCAGCGAGGTGGATCGCTCCACCGTAGAGGAGGAGCTTCTCGGTGAGGGTTGTCTTCCCGGCGTCGGGGTGCGAAATGATCGCAAAGGTGCGGCGGCGCGCGATCGCTTCAGCGAGCGCGCCCGAATCGGCGTCAGTCATCGGCGGAAAAGTACACCGGCGCGGTGTTCCGCCTCGACCCGGGCGTCATTAGGATCATCCAACTCCCATCGGACCTGCCCGCATGACCCCGCGCCACTGGATCGCCCTGACGGCACTGATCTCCGGGATTGTGGCGACCTATCTCCACCTGTGGAAGATTGGCCTCGCCGGCACGCTTGTCTGTGGTGGCGGCCAGGGTTGCGAGATCGCCCAGTTCTCGCGCTTCGGCTACTTCCTCGGGCACGACGTCGCACTGATCGGCGCCGTGGGGTACGCGTTGGTCTTTGTCGTTGCCATGCTCGGCACCGGTGCGGCCAGGATCGACGATGCGAAGGTGACGCTCGCGCTGATGGCGCTCATCGTTCCGGCATTCATCTTCACGTTGCGGCTCAAGTACGGCGAGTTCGTGGTCCTCAAGACGTTCTGCCCGTGGTGCGCGATCTCGGCGGTGACCATTTCGTTGCACATGGTGCTGGTGTTTGTTGATTGGAAACGGATCAAACGGCTAGCGGCTAACGGCTAATGGCCGATCGCCGTCAGCCGTCACGGCGTTCCGCGTCGGCCCGGCACCAGCAGCACCGAATCTCCCCGCACCGGTCGCGGCATCCGGATCTCGATCGCCCGATCGAGCAGGGTGGCGGTCGCTTCCGGTGGCATTGCGACGAGAAACTCCCGTCCACCCGAGCTCAGTACCGGGTATCGGCGACTGTATTCGTAGAGCGCCGGATTGAGCAGGAAGTCGGGGATGCTGTAACCGCGAAGCCGCACGCGTTCGAGCCGGAAGCGCATCAATCCGTGCGAACGGCTTGGCATCGAGATCTCCGCTTCGAACGGCGAGAGCGAATCGATGAACGAGAAGATCGGCCCGAGTTCGGCGCGGGTCTCCGGTGGGAAGTCGGCGAGGCGCCCGCGAATCTGCACCCGGGCAGAGTCCGACTCCACCCGGAACGCCAGCGAATCCTCGAACGGCGGCACACCGAGTCGGGCAAGGAGATATGCCGCGAAGTCGCCGATATCAATGGTATCGACGAGATGGGTGCGCTCGAGGAACACCGAGTCCACCGTGGTCGCGGCCCGCACGACACCGGCGTTGGTGATCCGGCTCCCGTCGGCGGGTGAGCCGTCCTGCGCCATCAGCGGTACGGCCAGCGCTAGCGACGCCAGCAGCAATCCCAATCGCCTCACGTCTGCTCCTTGCTCAAATGTCGCTCTCGGCGCCCCGGACCAACCCGCTGCACAGGGGCACCGGGGGTCGGGACCGACTACAATGTCTCCCGGCGGGGCCATTCGCGCCCCGGTTCACCGCGGAGATCATCCATGGGTCTGATGCTTCATACCGTGGTCATGGTCGCAATCATTGCGAACGCGTTCCCGACAACGGTGCCAGCCTCCGAGGTCCGATGGGGCGCGACGATCCATCGAGTCGTGGCCCGGGTGGCGTCGCTCCACCTCGACGGGGCCACTGAGCGCGAGGTCCGGCGCCTGCTTGGCCGCGAGTCGCTCGCTGAAGTCAGCACCTGGGCCGATGACGTCCGCTCCGCGCGCCCGGCCACATCGTCGTGGCACTACGTCAACGTCCCCATCTGGCAGTCTGCCTACCGCGCGTCGATATGTCCGCGAGCCGGGTGTGTGATCGGTACGCTCGAGGCGCAGGAGAAGATCCTCGCCGACCGGTCGCGGTCCAAGGCAGAGCGCGCCGAGGCACTCAAGTGGGTGGTGCACCTGGTGGCCGACCTCCACATGCCATTGCATGTCGGTGACCGGGGCGATCGCGGTGGCAACGACGTCACGTTGAGCTTTCTCGGTCGGCGGACCAACCTTCACGCTCTCTGGGATTCCGGTCTCATGAACGCCACCGGACAGAGCGAAGGTGATCTCGTTGCGACCGTACGGGACCAGATCCGCCGACGCGGCGACCTGCACGTTATCGCGGGCGGCAGTGTGATCGACTGGGCGATGGAATCCCACGCCGTCGCGCGGGACGTCGCGTACCAGTTTCTCCCCCAGTCGCTCGTGCTCGACCAGCAATACCTCGAGATCGCGCGTCCGGTGCTCGAGGATCGCATCCTGCGGGCGAGCATCCGCCTCGCGGCGGTACTCGATCGGGCCCTCGGCAAGGTCGGCGGGTAGCGATGTCGATCATCGGCATCGTCGGCTTCGTCGGCGTTGGGCTCGCCCTCGGACTCCTCGGCGGCGGCGGGTCGATTCTCGCTGTGCCCGTACTCGTTCACCTGTTCGATATCCCGATCTCGACCGCCGTGCCGATGTCGTTGCCGGTAGTCGGCATCGCTGCCGCGGTTGGCGCAGCGACCCGGTGGCGTCGAGGCGAGCTCCGCATTCGTACCGCCGCGATATTTGCTGCCCTCGCGATGGTCACCGCGTTCTGGGCCGCGCGTCTCGGCGCGGGAATCGACGATCGTTCTCGAACCGTCCTGCTGGCCGCAACGATGCTCATCGCCGCCGCGGCAATGTGGCTCCGATCCCGGAAGCGGGAGCATGATGCCGGCACGCCGGTCGCGGATCGGCAGCCGGCGCGCCCGATCGTGCTGGTCCCGGCGGCATTGGTCGTGGGAACACTCACGGGAATCGTCGGAGTTGGTGGCGGCTTCCTGATCGTACCAGCACTCACCGGCGTGCTCGGATTCCCGATCGCCGAGGCGACCGCGACCTCGCTCGCCGTGATAGCATTGAACACCTCGGCGGCCGGCGCAGGATTTGTCGGCCGGGTCTCGCTCGACCCGCGCCTCACGGCGGTGGTCACCGCGGCGGCGTTGCTCGGCATGGCGATCGGGACGCGCGTCGCACCGCGGATTGCGCCGCGGACGCTGGCACGAGGCTTTGCGATGATGCTCGTGGTGGTGGGGGTGTTCATGCTGGTGCGCACCTGACCGCTCTCGATGAGCGAAGTTCGATGATCGCCCATCGACTGCCAATCGTCGTTCCTACTGGAGGTCATGATGCTCGTTCGACGTTTCTATGACGACCGGCTCGCGCAGGCGAGTTACCTGATCGGCTGTCAACGCACCGGTGAAGCGATCGTGATCGATCCGGCGCGCGATATCGAGCCGTACCTGCGCGCGGCCAAGGCCGAGGGTGTGCGAATCTCACGGGTCACTGAGACGCACATCCATGCCGACTTCGTGAGCGGCGCGCGTGAGCTCGCGGCACGCACCGGCGCGCAACTCCTGCTGTCGGCCGAGGGCGGGGAGGATTGGCAGTACACATACGCCGCGGCGGCGGGTGCACAGTTGCTGCACGATCGCGACGTGATCGTGATGGGCGGTGTGCGCCTCGACATCTGGCACACTCCCGGGCATACGCCGGAACACCTGATGTTCATCGTGACTGACGTGGCGGTCAGTGGCGAGCCGGTTGCGATGGTAACCGGCGACTTCGTTTTTGTTGGGGATGTCGGCCGGCCCGACCTGCTCGAGCGCGCGGCGAATATGGCCGGCACGAAGGAAGCGGGCGCCGCGCAGCTCTATCGGTCGCTCAGCCGTCTCGTGTCGCTGCCAGACCACCTGCAGATCTGGCCCGGCCACGGCGCCGGCTCGGCGTGCGGGAAGGCTCTCGGTGCGATGCCAACGAGCACGTTGGGGTACGAACGGCGCACGAACTGGGCATTCGGTCAGAACCTCGAGTCGGCGTTCGCCGCCACAGTGCTCGACGGCCAGCCAGTGCCGCCGAGCTACTTCGGCCGGATGAAGCAGGTCAATCGCGATGGTCCGCCCCTGCTCGGGGAGCGCGGCGCACCGCCGCGCCTGGAGAACGCCGACCTCGAGCACGCGTTGGCCGCGGGAATCGTGGTCGATGTGCGCCCCGCCGCGGAGTACGCCACGGCGCATCGGGCTGGCACACTCAACATTCCGCTGGTCAAGGCGTTCACCACGTGGGCCGGATGGCTCATTTCCAGTGACGCCGACATTGCGCTGGTGGCCGATACCGACGTGGCCGCCGAGGAGGCGCAGCGCGCGCTCGCGTCGATTGGACTCGATCGGGTGCGTGGCGTGTTCGATCCGTCCGCGGTCATTGGCGCTGGAGCGCGCACGCACAAAGGTGACGTGAAGGACATCGAGGCCATGCTCGCGGCCGGTCGCACGGTGATCGACCTGCGGGAAGCCAACGAATGGGCAGCGGGGCACATTCCGGGTGCGCAGCATCACCCGCTTGGCACGATCCCGATCACACTGGCGACGATGGACCGTTCGACGCCCGTCGCGGTGCACTGTCAGGGTGGCACCCGATCGGCGATCGGGGCATCGCTCCTGGAACGCATGGGCTTTACCGACGTGATCGACTTGAGTGGGGGATACTCGGGTTGGACGCGCAGGGATGATGGCTGAACTGCGTTATGCGCGACGCGCGCCGAGTGCCATGGCGGAATCAGCGCGGGGAGCCACGGGCGCAGGCCGGACGTACGGATACCCCTTGCGCAGCGCACGATCGAGCGCGCGATCGTGGCTGTACACATCGCGGTAGAAGAACGCCTTTCCCGATTCCAGCACGACGGCACTGTGATACACGAGGTACACCGGCACTCGTCGCGCCAACGGCACCCAGATCGAG
>JANMSC010000075.1:0-1980 GCA_031388885.1 Gemmatimonadales bacterium
GGCGCGCAGCTCACCGATGTCGATGTACTCGTCAGGCGTGTGCGCGACGTGAATGGAGCCAGGACCGAAGAGGAGGGGCGTTCCCCATCGATCGAGCAGGGGAATGTCCGAGGTGTAGGCAACCGACGAGGTATCGAAGCCCGGTATGGTATGAAAGAACTGGGCGGGGATATACGAGCCGTACGTCAATTCGGCACGTCCGGCAACCCATCGTTCCAGTTCCGCCTTGACGACGTGAACATCGCCAACGAGGCGGAACATCAGCTCCACTTCACACTCGCCGGGAATGACATTCGCTTCCGTGCCTCCACGAATCGTTCCGATGTTCACCGTAGTTGGTCCAAGCCGAGGGTCGGTTGGCCAGGCCACGTGGGCAAGTGTGGGAAGCAGGGCCAACATCGGCTCGATGGCCGACTGACCGAGATGCGGATAGGCCGAGTGCGCCTCGCGACCGCGCGTGCGGAGCATGACACGGAGCGAGCCCTTGGCACCCGCCGCCAGCTTGCTCTCCGTCGGTTCACCATTGATGAGGAACCGCGAGGTCGCCGGGAGACGGTTTGCCGCCCGGGCGCCGTCGGACCCCTTCTCTTCGCCGACCACAAAGAGGAGATCGACCCGCTCCTCGCCCGCTGTCGCCAGCGCATCGCCGGCTACCAACATGGCGGCCGCGATTCCCTTGGCGTCTGCAGCGCCTCGGCCGTAGAGCTTGTCGTGCTCCAGACGCGGGGGCAGGTACGGCGGCACGGTATCGAGATGGGTGGAGAGCGTCACCCCCCCACCCGCGCGCGACGCCCAGACGTTACCGCGCCCCGGCGTGACTTCCTGCACGGTCACGTTCCAGTCGCGCGCGACGAGCCAGCGCGAGACGTAATCGACTGCCTTTCCTTCACCCCGGGTGGGGGATTCGATCGCCAGCAATTCTGCGGCGAGTGCGACGACATCGGCCATGGGCGAATTGTAGCCGGGCGACGCGGTGGAATGAATGGCTGGCGAGTGAACAAGGCCGGCGGTGGGATGCAGTGAGGGCGATGTTCGACGTCGGCCGGAGTCGGTCGGACTTGCACGTGCGACCGGCACCTTGCCTCAAGCGCGTGAGGTCGTCAGTTTCGCCTGTCTCGACCTGTGGTGTTCTCACTCGATCCACGGAGGTCCCAATGGTGTCACTCGCCTCACTCTGGATGCCGATCCTGCTGTCGGCGATGGTCGTGTTCGTGGCAAGTTCCGTCATCCATATGGCCTTGAGCTACCACAAGACCGACTTTCGGCGCATGCCCGACGAAGCGGCCGCCCACGCCGCCCTGCGGTCGCTCAACCTCGCGCCGGGCGACTACATGTATCCGTTCGCAGCATCTTCCGCGGAGATGAAAGATCCAGAATTCATCAGGCGTCAGACCGAGGGCCCAATCTCCATACTGACGGTGCTACCCAGTGGCAGACCGAGCATGGGGGCGCTTCTCGGCAAGTGGTTCGTGTACACGGTGATCGTCTCCGTGTTTGCCGCATATGTGGCGGGGATCGTTCTCGCGCCGGGAACGCAGTACCTCACGGTGTTTCGCGTGGCAGGAACGGTGGCGTTCACCGGGTACGCCTTGGCGCATTGGCAGGGAGCGATCTGGTACGGCAAGTCCGGCGCTACCACGCTCAGGCAGACGCTGGACGGACTGATCTACGGCGCGCTGACCGGCGGCGTATTCGGGTGGCTCTGGCCGGTGTAGTAGGTCGCGGGTGCAGTACCGACATTATTCGCCCCGTCATCAATTCACCCGCGCCCGCGTGTGCAAGGCGATAGCGCTCCGTGTGTCGAGCGAGATCGCCGCACTCCCGTCGGCCTGCACCTCGATCGCGTCGCCGGTGCAGCTGGCGGGAGTGACGCCTATGGCCGCCACAAACTCGAACTGCGCCACGTTGCAGTAGCGCCCGGCCGGCAATCGAGTCTGCAGTTGTGTGGCAGTCACGGCAGCGCTCAAATTGATGACAACG
>JANMSC010000091.1:0-4314 GCA_031388885.1 Gemmatimonadales bacterium
CCTCACCTGCACGAGGCAGCCGTCATGGTGGTGCCGTTGCGGGCGGGCGGTGGCACGCGATTGAAGATCTTCGAAGCGATGGCGGCCAAAGCGGCGGTCGTCTCGACGACCGTGGGTGCCGAGGGGCTCGCCGTCGCTGCCGGCAAGGACCTGCTGCTTGCCGATGACGCACGACAGTTCGCTGACGCGGTCATTGGGGTGCTGCGCAGCAACTCGCTTCGGAACAGCCTCACCGAATCCGCGAGCGCGACGGTGCAGCGTTTCGATTGGGCCGCAGTCGCGACCGGGTTCTGCAAGACGCTGACGCAGATCGTCGAGCGGCGTGGACGTGCATAGGACGGAACCCCGTGGAGCGTGACCGGTGAAGGCTCTCGTCGTCGCAGGTGCACGGCCGAATTTCATGAAGGTGGCGCCGATCCTGGCGGCGTTGCGGGTGCACGGTCATCAGGCGGTGCTGGTGCATACTGGTCAGCACTTCGACGACGCGATGTCCGATGCGTTTTTTCGGGACCTCGACATGGCACCCCCTGATCACCACCTCGGTGTGGGTGCGGGATCGCACGCGGAGCAAACGGCCCGGGTGATGGACCGGTTCGACCTCGTGCTGATGCAGGAGCGCCCCGATTGGGTGGTCGTGGTTGGCGACGTGAACTCGACCATCGCGACCGCACTCGTGGCGGCGAAACGGCGCCCTGAAATTGGTTGCCGTATCGCGCACGTCGAGGCCGGGCTGCGCAGCGGCGACTGGGCGATGCCGGAGGAGGTGAACCGGGTGCTCACCGATCAGGTATCCGATCTCCTGCTGACGCACTCACCTGACGCCGACGACCATCTCCACGCCGAAGGCATCGCGGCGGCTCGCGTCGTGTTCGTCGGCAACGTGATGATCGACTCACTCTTCGCGACGGTCGAACGCGCTCGGGCGGAGGCGCCGTGGGCACGGTTCGATCTCGCACCCGGTGGGTACGGCCTGGTGACGCTGCACCGTCCGTCGAATGTTGACGACCCCGATCGACTCGGGCGCCTGATTCGCGCACTCGGCGAGATTTCGACCCAGCTACCGCTGCTCTGGCCAGTGCATCCGCGTGCGCGGGCACGGCTCGCGGACCTGGGAATCGCGATGCCCGATCGGCTGCGCCTGATCGATCCCCTGGGCTACCGCGAGATGGTGGGCATGCTCGATGGCGCGGCCGTTGTCATCACCGATTCCGGCGGATTGCAGGAGGAGTCTACGGCGCTCGGAGTGCCGTGCGTGACGCTTCGTGAGTCGACCGAGCGACCGATCACCGTGGCCGAAGGCACGAACCGGATGGTTCCTTGGCCTCCGACGGCCGAGGGCATTGTGGCGACGGTCGACGCGGCGCTCGCGGCGGGGCGGGGACCGGGAAGCCGCGACGGACGTCCGGCTGGGTGGGATGGCAAGGCGTCAGGGCGAATTGTCACCGCGCTCGCCAATGCGCCTCGCAGCGACGCCCGTTGCCTCCTTCCCGAGCCCGCGCGTTCGTGACCGGTCGCGGATTTTGCTGGATGATGCGGTAGCGCAGAGCCGTACGCCGCGTCTACTTTTCTTCCTTGTCCGGCAGCAGGAGCCATCGGGGCTCCGCCGGGCCAGCGGTGGACGCACGATTGCGCGCACCGCGCCACGCGCCGTCTCGATCATCGGCCAACTTCGCGCCGCTCCGCCATGCGGAAGCCGCGGGGATGCCGAGACCGGGGACGGCCCAGACCACAGGACCGTTGTGAACTCCTTTCCCGCCCATCGGGTTGGCCGGCACGTTGCCGCGCCGACCCCGCACGCGCCCAACGCGGCGCTGCTCATCGATTTCGACAACGTCACCCTCGGCGTTCGGTCGGATCTCACCAAGGAACTGCGACACCTCCTCAACAGCGAGATCATCAAGGGTAAGGTGGCGGTGCAGCGCGCTTATGCCGATTGGCGCCGCTACCCGCAATACATCGTCCCGCTGTCGGAATCGTCGATCGACCTGATCTTCGCCCCAGCGTTCGGCACCAACAAGAAGAACGCCACCGACATTCGGCTCGCCGTGGACGCGATCGAACTTGTGTTCACGCGCCCCGAAATTGGCACGTTCATCCTGCTCTCCGGTGACAGTGACTTCTCCTCGCTCGTGCTGAAGTTGAAGGAATACGGCAAGTATGTGATCGGGGTCGGCATCCGTGAATCGGCCAGCGACATCCTGATCCAGAACTGCGATGAGTACTTCTCGTACTCGGACCTCGCCGGCCTGACCAAAGAATCCGACGTGCCGACGACCCAGCGCGATCCGTGGGAGCTCGTGGTCGAAGCCACCGCGCAGATGCAGCGCAATGGCGACGTGATGCGCTCCGACCGCCTCAAGCAGGTGATGCAGCAGATCGACTCGAATTTCGACGAGAGCAACGCCGGCTTCAATCGCTTCTCGAAGTTCGTGACCGAAGCGGGTAACCGCGGGTTGATCAAGGTCATTCGCCAGGAGAACGGCCAGTTCGACGTCGCGCCCTCGGCCGGTGGCGTTGCAGCGGCCGGTGGACCGGCGCGCGACGGCACTCCGACAAGTGGTCGCAGCCGCGGCGGTCGTGGGCGGAACACTCGCGTCCAGCCAGCGGCGTCGGCTGCAACGGCGCCGCCAGCACCGGTGCCTGCCGCAAAGGCTCCTGATGCCAAGAGTGACGATGCCGGTGAGCGCGAGGAACGCGCTGGCCGCCGTCGCCGTCGCGGACGTGGACGCGGCAAGGGCAGCGAGGACGGCGTCGCGTCGGTCTCCGCCGAACCGCTGCCAGCGCCTTCGACTGGGCTCACGCTCGCCGAGGCGTTTCAACTGCTGTCACGCGCCCTCGGTGAGCTGCCCACGCCTGCCGCGCATGAGACGGTACGCGCGCGCATGGCGGCGTTGCACGGCAAGGAGGATCCACTCCTCAATCCTGTACGCTTCGGCAACTTCCTCCGTCAGGCGAACGACGCTGAGATCGCCGATGTCCGGATGCTCGACGCCGATCACTACGAGGTGTCGCCGCACAAGACCGACCTGGCGATGCAGATGCGCACGCCAGCGCCAGCGGCATCCGAGGCGGGCGACGTCGGGGGCAGCACACCGAGTACGCCTCGTGCTCCGGCCGCGCTGCGATTCCGTTCGGGAACACGCTCGGCGTCGCGTCTTGCCGACGTGCCGATGTTCGGCGTCGTCAACCTGGGTACGCCGGAATCGCCCAGCATCGTCGCCGCTGCGTCGGAGAACGGTGCGGAAGCCGTTGTCGCGCCGGTTGAGCGCGTCGTGGCGGCCGCGTCCGCTGCAGCACCGACCGCGAAGGGACAACGTGGTCGGGCCAAGGCCACGAAGGCTTCCGGCGTGGCCAAGACGGTCAAGATGGTCAAAGCGGCCAAGTCGGCCAACGTCGCACCATCTGCCGCCGCCGCGGAGAAGAAGGCATCGAAGCCACGGATTTCGAAGCCGCGCGCCGGCTGAGCCCGGCCGTTGCGATTCGCCCTAGGGCGAACACCGTAGCGCGCTTGCGACTTGCGGGCGGAGCACGGACGCCATCAAGGCGGCGCCCTCGTCCGTGAAATGCGAAAAGTCGGCGAACAACTTCTCGCTCTGACCGCGGGCGAAACGGTCCCAGCCATCGACCAGCCGAACCTGTGAATCGGCGGCGATGCGGCGCACCGCAGTAGCGGCTGCCAGGTCGAAGTTCATGAGGGTCGTTCCCGTCGACCTTGGGTAGAAGCGCTCCCACGACCGAAGCTGCGACAGGTCATGCGGCGGCGCGCCCATGAATCGGTGCACATGCGTCGCTAGCACCGCCTCGGCGCCCAGCGATCGAATCGTCCCAACCAGCGTTCGGAGGTCGGCCTCGAAGGCGGCGATTCTGCCGGGTGGCACGACGACGAACAACCAGCCCGGTTCGCGGCCTGCTCGCGCGCGTTCAATCATCTTGTTCCGGGC
The DNA here is from genome assembly GCA_031388885.1 of Gemmatimonadales bacterium. Classification (GTDB taxonomy): domain Bacteria; phylum Gemmatimonadota; class Gemmatimonadetes; order Gemmatimonadales; family GWC2-71-9; genus Palsa-1233. The sequence goes on from JANMSC010000091.1 coordinate 3,942, forward strand.
CAGGTCCTGGATCGTCTCGGGCACCATTAGTTTGACCTGATCGCGGAAACGCATAACGAACCGCGGATGCCACCACGGCGCAGCCGCTGTCGACCGGCGTGAACCGGCCACTCGGAATGCCTTGGGAGGCGCGTCGTCAAGGTATTGAGGTGGCGTCGGGTAGTAGACGACCACGGCCGGCTTCAGGCGCGCGAGACGCAGTCGGAGATCCTGCTCGACCGTAGGGAGTGACATCCCTGGAAACGCGGCGTTCAACACGTCGGCCGCGCAACCGGCCGCGCCCAGCGAGTCGGCGAGCTGCCGTGGGTACTCCCGCTCGGGTCGCTCGTACAGTCCCAGTGTTTCCGATGCTCCGAGAACCAGAACCCGCGGT
>JANMSC010000149.1:0-2446 GCA_031388885.1 Gemmatimonadales bacterium
TTCGACGTGACCTGCGACCGAGTTCTTCTGCCTCACGCAGCCTCAAAATCACCCCGTCCAGACACCCAGTCACGAAATTCATGAATAATGCAGGCTAGCTTTCCTCCGGTTCCGGACGCGTGCGGTCCTCGCCGAGTTCCCGGCGATCCGTGACGAAGCCCTTCCCGCCCGCTGGCAGGGATTGGCATCGCGCGTCCATCAATTTCTGTCTATGTTGCATAGGTTCCTCAACGCAAGAGGGCGCGGATTCTGCACGTGCGATTTTTCAAAGTCTGAGGGAAAAGTCGGAAGGGAAAAGTCGGAAGCACCTCGCGAGTGGGGGCCTGCTGGCCCTGGCTCAAGAGGCCAAACGTTTCCAGCCCCCCCCGCCGAGCTCTCTTCAACTGGCGATAATAGACAGTTGTCAGGAATGGCGGCTCCAAGTGTCGATCATTGTATTTTTCGAAAGTTGACAGGAAACCGGGCGCGACCGTCCGGCTATCATGCCGGAGGCCTGATAGCCTGCGCTCGCGTGTCGCGCCCGCGAACCTTTTGCACCAGAACCGATGAAACAAATGAAGAGGATTGAGAGGATGGCATCAACCAAGACAACTATCACTCCCGCGGAGGCTGTGGTCGCCTGCAATCGCGTCGAGTTGCAGCTGCTTACGACGTTGAAGTGCAATCTGCGGTGCAGCTATTGCAGCCTGGCGTCAGGCAACGTCCTGGGCTCACAGAGGCACGCCACGTACTCGACCGAGCATCTCGAGACCTTCGTCAATACGCACCTGGGCGGCAAGGAGGTCTACATCACGCTGTACGGCGGCGAGCCCACGCTCAATGTCCAATTCGCCCTGGACCTGATGGAGCGGTTTCCAAACTGCCGCTTCAACCTGCAGACGAACGGAACGCGGCTGCATCGCGTCCCGGACAGGATCCTGGCAAGGCTGTCGAATTTCATGATCTCGGTGGACGGAGGCGAGGAAGTCACGGACCGTTTCCGGGGAAAGGGCGTCTACAGGAAGGTGCTCGACAACGTGGCGGCCATCCGCGGAAAGACGTTCGGGACGCTGACCGCCAGAGTGACCTGGTGGAGCGGGGAAACGACGTTCGAGGAACTGGATGAGATCACCCGGTCGTTCGACTACGTCTATTTCCAGTTCGCCCAGGCGGAGGGCGCATATACCCCCCAGTCAGCGGAAAAGAAGAAAGCGGTGCTGGCGAGGCTGGTCGAGAAGTTTTTCGTGCTGGACACGCTCTACCCCATCGTGCCCATCATGGGGACAGTGAGGAACAAGGTGGTGCCCTGGCGGATCAACGAACTGTCAGCAGGCATGACCCAGTGCAGAGTCTCGACCAACCTCCTGAACGTGATGCCGGACGGCAAGATCTATCCGTGTCCGGACATGCTGTATGCAAGCGAACTGCTGCAGGGGGATGTCGTTGAGAACTGGGTGAGGAAGAGCCCGTTGCAGCCGCATCCGAACATGCCTTGTCGGGACTGCTCGGCCTACCCCTACTGCCGCGGCAACTGCATGAAGAACATGTACCGCGCCTACGTGAAAGACGACGCGTGCTGGAGAGAGAACGTCACCGAACCGATCTGCGATCTTATCCGGTTCATGGGCGAGGAAGTGGACCGGTACGATCCCCATGGCTGGTACGCCAAGGCGCCGCTGCCCGTGAGGAACAAGATCGCCAACGCCGAGATTTACGAATTCTGCGAGGTGATGCCATAGCAGCTTGATGAAAAGCCTCTCTGGCGCGCAAGAATTCGAGTCACACTCGTGCAGCGTCGGTGTTGGGCCAGCACGATTTAGCGGGAGGCGCGCGCCCGTCCTCTGCCTTCATCGCAGATGGCAGCGGAAACGCGGCGCTGATAGGATACCGCCCGGAGTCGAAACTGACCTGCAAACAAGGGGAGAGAAGATGAGCCGTATAGTCAAAGTGGAAGTCCACGTCTTTCAGTTCGGCGCGCAGAATCTCGGCGCGGCGGGCGGAGGCGGCATCGGTGCGCTGGGCTGCAAGAAGGGCGCGACATCGCGACTGACGAAATACGCGGTGGCGATCATGACCGACAACGGCCTGCGCGGGGAGTACGTCACCCACTGGGTCGGATCGCCTTCGGCGCTCGGACAGACGATCATGCTGGCGCCTTATCTCATCGGGCGCGAAGCCGAGGAGCGCGAGGGCATCTACGACGATCTCAAGCGCGAGGCGCGCCAGTTCGACCACATGGGCCACGGGCCCATCGATATCGCGCTCTGGGATCTTGCCGGCAAGAAGCTCGGCGCATCCGTGAGCGAGTTGCTGGGCGGTTACCGCAAACGCCTGCCGGCGTACGCCAGCACCTACATGGGCGACCGCAACGGCGTGCTTTCGTCAAAGGAGGCCTACGGCGATTTCGCCGTGCAGTGCTACGAGATGGGATTCCGCGCGTTCAAGATCCACGGCTGGAACGAGGGCA
>JANMSC010000164.1:0-2111 GCA_031388885.1 Gemmatimonadales bacterium
TCCGGCGCTTCGTTAGGCTCGGCGGCCCGCGCGCGACGGCCGCACGCCGTCCTCGCGCGTGCGTCGCACGTTGTCAGGCACCCGACGAAGCACCTGCGACACGTCCTCCCGCTGCGCTCAGCAGAAGTCCCACCGTCACCACCACCACGGCGCCAACGAGGTTGTGCCAGAGGAAGCTCACCGACGGAATGCCGAACGTCACGGCGGCCACCGCTCCCATGCCGGCCAGCATGCCGAAGAACGCGCCCGCCGCGCGCGCACGCGGGATCATGGCCAAAATGAAGACGCCGAGTATGGAGCCGTAGAAGAACGAGCCGAACCGGTTGACCACTTCGATAAGCGACCCGAGCGTGGCCGCGTAGGTGGCGACCACGCAGGCAAAAATGCCCCACACACCGGTTGCAACCTTCGAAACCGTGAGGTAGTGCGCATCGCTCGCCTTGGGCTTGGCCCAGCGACGATAGAAGTCGATGACCGTGGCGGTGGCGAGCGAATTGAGCTCTGCGGCGCTGCTCGCCATGGCGGCCCCGATCACGGCCGCGATGAACAAGCCCGCCAGCCCCAAGGGAAGCTGGTCGAGGACGAATCGCGGCATGATGTAGTTCACATCGCGCGACGGTTCGCCGGTCACCTGCGCGGCCGCCTTGAGCGCTTCAACACGAACCGACGAGACCACCACGTCGGTGGCCCGGAACACGTCGAGCGCGTTAGGCGCACTGGCGGAGGTGCGCTCAGACGACGCTTCGCCGATCTGCAGGGCCGCCTGCCGTCGAGCGTCGAGCGCTTGGGAGTAACGCGACTGCAGCGCGTTGTAGTTCGACGAATCGGCGGCCCGAACGCGGCGGTCGTGGGTGGGGTTCCAGAGCATGGGCGGAGCCTGGAAGAGATAGAAGACAAAAACCAGGATGCCGATGAGCAGAATCAGGGCCTGGAGGGGAATCTTCCAGTAGGCGCTCATGAGGAGCGAACTACGTGCCTCGGGAACCGAGCGCGCGGTGAGATAGCGTTGCACCTGACTCTGGTCGGTGCCGAAGTACGAGAGCATCAGGAACGTGCCCCCGAGAATCCCCGACCAGAACGTGTACGTCTTGGTCAGGTCGAACGAGAAGTCGAACGTTTGCATACGCCCCGCGGCGCCGGCGATCCGAAGCGCCGTGTCCGTGCTCACCGGCATCTTGAAAATGAGCACGACCACAACGGCCACCAAGGCCCCAACGATAAGGACCATCTGCTTCACATCGGCCCACGTCACCGCCTGCACGCCACCGATCATTGTGTAGACGACGGTGGGTACACCGATGAGTGCCACGCACCATGAAATCGGCCACCCGAAGATGGCCGAGAACACGACCGCTGGTGCGGCGATGATCGTGCCGCACGACATGCCGCGCGACATCAGGAAGAGAAAGGAGGTCAGCGACCGTGTTTTCGAGTCGAAGCGCCGCTCCAGATATTCGTACGCGGTAAAGACCTTCGCGCCATGGAGAAAAGGGACCAGCGTGACGCCCAGAATGACCATGGCGAGCGGGAGTCCGAAGTAAAACTGGATGAAGCGCAAGCCGTCGGTCGCGCCCTGCCCCGTGGTCCCGATCATCGTGATTGCGGAGAGCTGCGTCGCCATTACCGAGAGTCCGACCGCCCACCAGGGCAGGGAGCGATTGGCGAGGAAATACCCTTCGATCTCCTTCGTCCCCTTCGAGCGACGAATGCCGTCGATAACCACGTACAGGAGGTAGACGACGACGATCGCCCAATTGAGCCAATGCATAAGCCCTCGATCAGTTCGCGTAGCGGAGCTGGAGCCACCCGAGGAAGAGCAGGGCGGCGATCTGGACGGACATGACGCGAACGAGCGTCTGGCGGAAATGCGCCTGCTCCTCGGGGGCGTAAGGCGATTCGCTGCGCGGTACGTTTGGGTCGACGGGAGGACTCATCGCTGCGGTCGGGGGCGGGAGGTAAATCGTGGCGGGACGTAAGACGAAATGTACTGCGTGGCAGTCGAGGGCGATTGCGCCGGGTGTGATTGCGCCGAGTGTGATTGCATGGATCGCGCGTGACGGCGACGCGCCACTGCACGAGAGTTCGAGACAAAAGGCGCGTGGGAACGGGCG
>JANMSC010000225.1:0-1747 GCA_031388885.1 Gemmatimonadales bacterium
ACCGGCGCGGTGCGCGCGACGCGGCAGTCCAGCTTGGTACTCGTCAGGCACCGCTCAACAGCCTCCTGGACGAAGCACGGATCGACGTCTGGTTCCGTAACGACACCGCCAGGGCGCTTCAAACGATCGAACGGGCGCTGCGCGACTATCCGCTTGATTCCCTTCGCCCCGATGTCCGCCCGTACCGCACCCTGTCCTACCTCTACTCGCTCACCGGCCGCCCCGACCGCGCCCGGGTCATGTCCGCGGGATACGACAGCACTCGCGGTGACCGCGAGGTGTTGGAGTTTGCGTCCCACCAGCGTGATATCCGGGCCAATGTTGCCGTGGCGGAGGGGCGCTACCCCGATGCGGTCGGGGAAGCTCGCGCCGCGGACTGGGGCTTCTGCTCGATCTGTTTTCTGCCGGGGATTGCGCGTGCCCATGACCTGGCCGGCGATGCCGACAGTGCGGCAGCCGTACTGGCGCGATACGTGGACCATCCGGCACGCGACGCGGCGACCGACGGGTACTTCCTGGCTGGCGCGCACAAGCGGCTGGGAGAGCTGTACGACGCGCGTGGCGATCGCGCCCGGGCGATCTCGCACTACTCGCGCTTCGTCGAGCTCTGGAAGAACGCTGATCCGGAGCTTCAGCCGCGTGTAACGGATGTCCGCAGGAGGATCGAACGACTCCGCCCGAGAACCGGCTGATCCGCGATTCTCTCCCCAGGATGAGCGCAGGTCGCGAAACTCCGGAACGCCCGAGGCCGGTGTCACTGCCTCTTGGTCGCCTCGACTTGCCCGCCAAGATTCAGCTTGACCACGCGTCCCAATTGGTCGCGCGTAAACACGACGCTCGATCCTTTTGCCGTGAAGAACGAATCGGCGCTCAACGGATAGATCTCGCCCTTGGGAAGGAACCCGGGTACGACGAAAAACACGCGATCATTTTCACGGCTCACCTCGATCGTGACGTGCCCGCCGGCTGGCCCCGGGGCACTATACACACCGACCAGTCCTTCCAGGACCGCAGGCTCGATGGTCGCGATCACTCGCTCGGTCTGCCGGTAGCCCGGCCATTGATACGCCGACGCTATGCTCTGGAACACCTCGTCAATGAGATCGGCGCCGCCGTCACCATTGGTCATCACGACAGCACCCTTGCCGACAGCAGCAAACATTACCAGCTCTGCTTTGAAGCCCTGAATCGATCCGGAGTGCATGAACCGTAACGCGTCGCCGGTGCCGCTGAGTTGAGGGCCGAGGCCGAACGGCGGCTTTTGCATCGTGAGCATCTGCCTCGCCGTCTCGGTCGAGATCAACTTGCCTTCCCGCCCGGCCCACGAATCACTGATCTCGATCGCCCAGCGTGCGAGGTCTGTCGGCGTAGTCCAGAGACCGGCGGCAGCCATCTCCGGGTGAACGGGCCACTTGCCCTTGATGACCACACCGTTCGGGTCGTGTCCGCTGACCGCGTCTCGCCGGCGACTCTCCGGAAGCGGTTGTTCGTAGCCGCTCCGGGTCATGCGCGCCGGCGCGAGGACCAAGCGCCGCATCAGGTTGGGGAACGACTCGTTCGTGACGTCGATGAGCAGCTGTTGCAGCACCGTAAGCCCGCCGCCCGAATACCGCGAGAGCGTTCCGGGAATCGTGTCCACTCGGATCGGCGGGTTGTTGGCAGGCCGCACACCGTCGAGGATCTGCCGCAGGGTGGGAACTGAATCATCGACGAGATAGCCCAGAAAACCGCCAACGGTGAGCCCAGC
>JANMSC010000234.1:0-1877 GCA_031388885.1 Gemmatimonadales bacterium
CCGGCGTCGCATCCCGGGGTATATCCCGCTCCGCCATCAGCGGGTAGCTTCAATAGGTCCTCCCATCGCTCCACCACATCGTCCACGGATGGCGACCTGAGCGTCCCCGACCGCCTCAGCACGGCATTGTCCGACCGCTACGCGCTCGATCGCGAAATTGGCGCCGGCGGCATGGCCACGGTGTATCTCGCGCACGACATCAAGCACGATCGTAAAGTGGCCATCAAGGTGCTCCGCCCGGAACTCGCGGCGGTGATCGGCGCCGAGCGGTTCCTCGCAGAGATCAAGACGACGGCGAATCTGCAGCATCCGCACATCCTCCCACTGTTCGATTCCGGCGTGGCGACACCACCCGTGGTGATCGACGATCGATCATCCATCATCGATCATCCATCATCCAGCTTCTTGTTCTACGTGATGCCGTTCATCGACGGCGAGTCACTCCGCGACAAGCTCGACCGTGAACACCAGCTCGACCTCGCCGAGAGTCTCGAGATCACCAGGCAGGTTGCCTCCGCGCTGGCGTACGCGCACCAGCGGGGCATCGTCCACCGCGACATCAAGCCCGAGAATATCCTGCTCTCGAGTGGTCACGCGGTGGTGGCCGATTTCGGCATTGCCCGCGCCATCGGTGCCGCCGGTGGCGAACAGCTGACCGCCACGGGAACCGCGATCGGCTCGCCCGCCTATATGAGCCCCGAACAGTCAGCGGGTATGTCCGACGTCGATGGGCGCTCTGACACCTATTCGCTGGCTGCGGTGCTCTTCGAAATGCTCGCGGGCGAACCGCCCCATACCGGCGCCACCGCTGCCGCGATTATTGCCAGGCGACTCGGTACCACGGCACCGAGTGTCAGGCTGCTGCGCGATACCGTGCCCGGCGCCGTCGACCGTGCGCTGCAGTGCGCACTCCAGCGCGCCCCCGCCGATCGGTTCAGTACCGCAACGGAGTTTGCCACCGCTCTGCAGGGCGGTGCCCGGAGGCCGTCGCTGTCGTTCTCCCGGCGCCGGGGACTCGCGTTGGTGACGGTCTTCACGCTCGCTGCGGTGGGATGGTTCGGGTTTCGAAACACCCGCAGCACCGTGGCACTCGACGCCGACGTGATCGCCGTGTTTCCGTTTCGCGTCGGCGGCGATTCATCAATAGACTATCTCCGCGAATCGATGCTCGACCTGCTGCAGGCCCGGTTGAGCAGCGGGGCAGGGGCGCGAACGGTTGAGCCGCGTACCCTCCTTGCGGTGTGGCGACGCGCGGTCGACAACGAGAGCGACGACCTGTCCGAGGATGCCTCACGCGCTGTTGCGCGCGAGCTTGGCGCCGGGCGCGTGCTGCTCGGCAGCGCCGTGATCACCCCGACCGAGCTCACCATCAGCAGCACCCTGATGCGCGTGTCGGATGGTGCGGTGCTGGCTCGCGAGTCCGTCGCGGGCGCACCCGACAGCGTGGCGATTCTCGTGAATCGCCTGACGGCCGCGTTGCTCATTCGCGACGCAGGCGAGGCCCGTGATCGCCAGGCAGGTCTTGCTGCCGCGCCACTCGACGCGCTGCAGGATTACCTGGCTGGCCGCAAGGCGTTCCGGCGGGGCGACTACTTCCGCGCAATGGATCTCTACGGTCGCGCCCTCGGCCGGGACTCGACGTTCGTCGAGGCGGCATTCAGCATGGTGGCCACGAATGCGTGGATTGGAACGGTCTATACGGTGGCGGGCTACCTTGTCGTTCCGCGGGTCTGGTCGATGCGGAGTCGGCTGGGGGAGCGCGATCTCGCACTTCTCCGGGCGTTGCCGATGGTGGGCCCCAACTACCCGAAACCATCCACTTATCGCGAGATCATCGCGCAGGCGGAGCGCGCCACCAGCCTCGCGCCCGACAGCCC
>JANMSC010000254.1:0-2609 GCA_031388885.1 Gemmatimonadales bacterium
GCTCACCACGGTAAGGACACCAGCGAAGTGCCCCGGCCGAGCTTCGCCTTCCCAGCGCGCAGCCGTCTCACCGGCGGTGATCCGCAACTCGTCGTCCGTGCGATACATCTCGCGCTGCGACGGAGTGAACACGACATCGACACCACCGGTCGCCGCCAGCGCAAGGTCGCGGTCGAGGTCGCGCGGGTACTGGCCGAAATCTTCACCCGCACCGAACTGCAGCGGATTGACAAACACCGACAGGATGATCGTATCGGCGAGCTTGCGCGCTTCGTGCAGGAGCGCGAGGTGGCCTTCGTGCAGGGCGCCCATGGTTGGGACCAGTGCAACCCGTCGCCCCGCGGTTCGTGCCGCCTCGCGATGCGCCCGCAGGGCACTGATCGTGGTGACGACGATCAACGGGTCACTCGAACGAATGGGTCGCGTCGGGGTACACGCCCGCGCGCACATCCTCCGCGTACCGTCGCGCCGAGTCGCGTACCGTCGCCGCCAGTTCGGCATACCGACGAAGAAACTTTGGCGAGAACGAGTCATTCAAGCCGAGCATGTCGTGGAGCACAAGCACCTGACCGTCGCACTCCGGCCCGGCGCCGATGCCGATGGTGGGAATCGTGAGCCGTGCGGTGACCGCCGCCGCGAGCCCGCGAGGGATCAGTTCGAGCACGACCGCGCTCGCGCCAGCGTCCTGGAGCGCGACCGCGTCCGTCATCAGTGCCTCGGCGGTCGCGGCATCGCGGCCCTGCACCCGGTATCCGCCGATCGCATTGATGCTTTGGGGGGTGAGCCCCAGGTGACCCACCACCGGAATGCCACGATGTACCAACGCCTCAACGGTGGGTGCCATGACGCGACCACCTTCCAGCTTGACGCCATGACAATCCGTCTCGGCCAGCACCCGACCGGCACTGCGGATCGCATCGTCGACCGTCACCTGATACGACAGGAACGGCAGGTCAACCACCACCAGTGCCCGCTGGCAGCCCCTCCGCACGGCACCCGCGTGATAGATCATCTGGTCGAGCGTCGCGCTCAGGGTCGATCGCCGCCCCGCCAGCAACTCGTTGACCGAGTCGCCCACGAGGAGCAGGTCGATCCCCGCGTCTTCGAGGAGCCGAGCGAAGAGCGCATCGTAACACGTGAGCATCACTAGTTTCTCGCCAGCAGCCTTGCGACGTGCGAGATCGGGCATGGTCGGCGGTCGGTCAGTCATCGGTCTCCAAGTCGGCCATTTCATGGGCCCAGAAGATGCGGTCGCGCAGTCCTGGGTGCGGCAACACCAGCGACGGCGTATCGCAGAGCAAGTCGTCGTACCGCACAAGGTCGAGGTCGAGCGTGCGCGAGCACCACCGGGTACTGCGGTCACGGCCCGCGTCACGCTCGATGGCGTGACAGGCGGCGAGCAGTGCTGCTGGCGACCGAGTGGTTTCGATGAGCAGCATCCGGTTGAGGTACGGCGGTTGTGCGGCGCCATCGAGGGGAGCCGTGTCGCGTGGCGCGGTCGCACGAATGACGGTCACGCCGTCCAGTGCGGCAAGGCGATCTTCGGCAAACGCATGCCACGCTGCACGGTCACCAAGGTTACTGCCAACGGCAACGAATGCCCACGCCACCGTCATCGTGCGAGCGCGACGCGGAGTCCGGCGAGGAAGCGCCCCGACGCCGCGACGCCGTCCCGCCCCAGCACATCCATCAGGGCGCTCCCGACCACCACGCCGTCGGCATGCTGGGCGACCGCAGCGGCCTGCGCCGGGGTGGAAATCCCGAACCCGACAGCAATCGGTAGCCGCGTGACGCGGCGCACCCGGGCGATCGATGCGTCGAGCCCGGCGTCGAGTGTCGTCGACGCGCCGGTCACGCCAAGCCGCGCCACCAGGTACACGAATCCGCGCGCGCCAGTCAGTGCGACCGCCATGCGTGCCGGTGTGGTCGTGGGAGCGATCAGGCGAATGAAATCGAGCGGACCGGCCCCGATCGTGAGTTCCATCGCCGGGTCGCCGCCGACCGGCAGGTCCGTCAGCAGCAGTCCCGACACGCCGGCATCCGATGCATCGTGCAGCAGCCGCTCGATCCCGTACTGGAGCACCGGGTTGAGGTACGAGAACAGGACGATCGGGGTCGTCGTGGGAACGCCAGCGATCAGGTCGAGCGTCCTGGGCAGCGTCATCCCGTTCTCGAGCGCGCGGAACGACGACGCCTGGATCGTGGGTCCATCGGCGAGCGGATCACTGAACGGAACACCAACCTCGATGATATCACCCTGCTCGCACGCCAGCACAAGCGCGGCTCGTGAATCGGTCAGCGTGGGAAAGCCAGCGGTCAGGTACGGAACGAGCGCCGCACGGCGCGCATGACGCACCGTGCTCCAGGCCCGATCGATGGCCGACTCAGATGAAGTAGTCGCCAACGACGAGGCCATACCGATCGGGAGAGGTGACCTTCACGATGGTGCGTGAATACCCGCCGTTGGGCTCGGCGATCGACAGATCAACGAGCTCGCCCGGCGCCGGGACGCGTGCGCCGATCCCGTCCACCGCCAGCCGGACGAGCGGGCGGTGGAGCTGCTCGGGATCCGGGCTCGGCCCCGCGACGATCGCAACCTCGAACGTGTC
>JANMSC010000259.1:0-1890 GCA_031388885.1 Gemmatimonadales bacterium
CGGTCAAACTGGCGATGGCGACCAGCCGTTCCGTGTCGCTTGTCGAAACGTTTCGTCGCCCATTGGTGATCGGCTATCTGGCTTCGGATCATACGGAACGCAACTTCCCGCGGCTGCCATTCAGGCAGTCGACAACCGGGCCGGAACGCGACTCTTCGTTGTGCTTCACGCCACCAACGCGGTGCAGATCGTCGACACCGAGCAGTTCGTGATTACGGATAGTGTTCCCCTAGGGGCTGTTGACCCGCGCAACGTACGCATCGCGCCTTCACCTGATGGCACGACGTTGTACGTTCTGGATACGGAGAAGTCACGGATAGCCGCGATCGATCTCGGGACAAAGCGGACTCTGGCAGACGTGTCGGTTGCGGGCACTGCGATCGACCTTGCAGTAAGCGCCGACGGTGAGATTGTCATTGTGGTAGCCGGGGAAGGTGAGGCTGGGCGCGCGGTATTCTTCGACCGCGATTTGCGTCCGTCTGGAAGCCTGGTGCTGCCCGCTGTCCCGCTCAGCGTCGTGGCGCCACGCTAAGTGCTCCATTTCAGAATTCGTTGTTGGGTTACGCGGCCTCCAACACCGGTGCGACAGGCGGTGGAGGATCGAGCAGTTGCGCGAGTCGGTCGTGCAAATCGGCGCGGGTGAAGCGCCACTTGAACGGGACCGCCGTGTCGTTGTACCGCATCTCAAACGCCAGCAGCCGCGCCTCGACGGCTGCCAGGTCGGGAAAGTCGTTGGGGGTCAGCACCTTGCGCTGGATGATTGAGAAGTAGATCTCGATCTGGTTCAGCCACGAGGCATGCGTCGGCAGATGGACGACGACCAGGTTCGGGTACACGACTGCCAACTCGTGGGCCGCCTGCTCCCCGCGGTGGCTGCTGCCGTTATCGACGATCCAGAAGACCCGGCGCGCCGAGCGGTAGGGTTCCTGGGTCATCACTTGCTCGACCAGCCGGCCGAAGGGGACCTTCCCCGTCCGGGACTCACAGCGTCCGCTGACACCACCGTGGCGCACATCCCAGGCGGCCAGATACGCCAGCGCCCCGCCACGCTGATACTCGTGCTCGACCCGTCGCGCCTGACCAGGGAGCGGCGCAGTCCCGGCATGGCAGCGATGCCGTGCCTGGATGCTCGTCTTCTCATCCGCGCTGAGGACATACTCGTCAGGCTGCAACGGCTGCCCCTCCCAGACGCCCGCGTACAAGTCCAGCACCCGGCCCGCCTTCACCGTGAAGTGCGGGTCGCGTGGGAACAGCCAACTCCGCGACTGCCATGGCTTGAGGGCATCACGGTCGAGGATGCGCCAGATCGTGCTCACGCTCACGGGCGGAGCATCAGGATGCGCGCTGATCAACCGTGCCAGGTCGGTCGTGCTAGAGCGGCTGATTGGCTCGCCGCGCTGGCTGGGCAGTTCGCAAGCCAAGGCTTTGACCGTCGCCTCCCACAGGGGGGGAAACGGTCGGCTTGCGCCCCCGTCCAGGTCGGTCTGTCAGCCGAAAGCCGGTCGTGGCCCAAATCCGGCGCCAGTAGCGCACCCAGTTGGCATGTTTGCCCAACCGGCGGCTGGCCGTCACGTTGTCGAGGGCCGGATTGGCGTGCAGCACGAGGGCCAACCTGGCGCGGGAGACGTGGGCTTGTGGCGCCGATTGGCGCCGGACCATCTGCTCACAGACTGCAACCTGCTCAGGGGTAAACGTCGGTTGGTAGGTCGGCGGCGGGCCAGGCATGAGGCTCCTCCTTGAACGAGGCTGACTATGGCATAGACCCCCTATCCCTACAAGCGTTTATGAAACGGAGCACTAAGCATGTGACGAAAAGTAAGGCACGTTTCCGGCGAGGCGCGATCAGGCCTCGAGGAGGCTGATGTACAGTGGCCGTAGCACGGCTTGACC
>JANMSC010000272.1:0-2499 GCA_031388885.1 Gemmatimonadales bacterium
GCAGGCTCGCGATCGTCTTGATCTCGCGCAGGAAGCGTTCGGCGCCAATGACCGCCGATAGTTCGGGCCGCAGCACCTTGATGGCGACATCGCGCTCGTGCTTGATGTCGTGCGCGAGATACACTGTGGCCATGCCGCCGGCGCCGAGTTCACGCTCGATACGGTACCGGTCGGCCAGTGCAGCAGTGAGGCGGGTGAGCGAATCCGTCACGAGGTCGGAGCTCCCAGTCTACGTAGTGGTGAATCCTTCGCGTTGGGCCGCGGCGCTGAGCCGTTCGTCAAAGCTGACAAAGTGTCCCGATGGCGGTGACCCGCCCCATTCCAGCGCCGCCGCGAGCTGCAGCGCATCAGCTGCGCGCAGCGGATGGAGCCGCAGGATCCGAAGGGCCTGTTCTCGAACGGCATCGCCGGGCTGCACCTCGAACCAGCTCGCTTTCAACGCCATCAAGAGCGCCCGGGCGCGAGCGTCCTCTCCATCAGTCAATGCGCCATCGCGGTGCAATCTGGCGATCGCCGACGCGCACTCGATGGCCGAGCCCCACCACACTACGAGTTCGGGGTCTTCGGTGTGATGCTCGCGGGCTCGCGCCGTGCGGGGTTGGTCAAGCAACAGCGGCACCAGCGCCGACGCGTCCCAAAACCTCACCAGCCCTCACTCCGTTCGTCCAGCAGCGCGGCGAGCGAGCGTCCTTCGACATCCGGTGGCCGCGGCGCATTCCAGTAGTCCTCGGGTAATGGCGCCCTGGGCGGTTGCACCCGGCCGCTCCGGATCAGAAGTTCGCGACGACTGTCCCCCAGCACGTCACCCGTCACCGGCGACAATCGAGCGATGACCCGTCCGCGGTCGGTGACCAGGACCTCGTCACCCTGGCGGACAATGTCGAGGTAGGCGCTGAGCCGCGCCTTGAGGTCAGATATCGATGTCGTTGGCATAGGACTATAATGGTCATTATATGATGATCTGTCAAGTCACCTAGCCGGTGCCGCCGCACTTCCGCCACGCAGCCTGGCGACCAGCGCCGGCAAGTTCTGGATGACCATGATGCGCGTGGACGGATTGTTCCGGACCATCACGAACGAACGGGCGTCAGGTGAGATGTCGTAGTTACTGTGCGGCGTTGCCGTTGCCATGTCAACGACGCCAAACAGCGCTCGTCGGCCTACGACCCTCGGGTCCGGCTCGCCCTCGATATCAGCCACGATCAGCTCCGGCAGTACTCCTGGACCACCCCGATAGAAGAGCTCGCGACTGTTGGGTCCCCAGACCGGTTCGGTGCCACCGCCCGCTGACACCTGCAGTTGTGCCCCGCCACCCACCAGCGCACGGACGTAGACTTCGCTTTGCCCCGACTGATTGGAGACAAACGCGAGCCAACGATTGTCGGGTGACACTGCCGGAAACGCTTCGTCGAAGCGCGTGGCGACAAGAGGTTCGATCGGGCCACGACCGCCGTTTCGGATGATCCCGATGTCGCTGCCGCTACTCGGCAGGAGCGCAGACGCGGCGGTAACGACTGCGCTCCCGTCGCGGAGCCAGATACCGGTGTACCCGATCTGTGTCGAGGCAAAAAGTGATTCGGCGGGCTCGGTGCTGCCCGGGCGCACCCGGTGGATGCCGAGCACGCCGGACGTCGACGAGATGAAGGTGAGGAAGCTCCCATCCGGGCCCCAGCTGGCGTCATGACCGTCGCGGTTGAACGTGGTGCGGGTCAGCGTCCCACTCGCGAGATCGGCCAACCACACATCGCGACCGTCCACCGCCGTGTAATCGACCGCGATTCGGCGTCCGTCGGGCGAGAATCGAGGCGAGTGGAAGTTGCGGCGATCCGTCACCGCCGACCGAATTCCACCCGCCCGATCGATCAATACCAGTGAGCGCTCCGCCTCCGGGATGTACGCCACCGTACCATTGGCCGAGACGGCGAACTGTGCGGCTCCGGTGCCGCTGAGCGAGACGCCGGTCGCAATCGTGACGGCCCGGCCGCTGATCTTGCGGGTCGCCAGGTCGAACGCGATGGCTTCGAGCGCCCCACTGGTCAGCGCGTACACGAGATGGCCGGCGGTGTAGCGGATCTGCACCACGGCGAGATCAAGCAATGGAGTCGACTCGCCAGTTTCGAGGTTCAACAGGTGAATCGGTCCGGCCGCTGCCCCGAATGGCCGGCTGATCACGATCGCGTTACGGTTGTCGGGCAGGATCTGATTGGGAATCAGGTTGACGTTGCGCGCGCCGAACGGACGCGTCAGCACGTTGTCAGGGCCGAGCCGTGCGATACCGAGATCGACGTCGATGCTTCCGTCAAACCAGATGGAGCCATCCGGTGCCCGAGTAGGAGCCGCGTGCATCTGCGACACCCAACGGCAGATTCATCACACGTCGAAACCAGTCGAGCGCGATCTCTTTCGCCGCCCGACCTTCGTCAAGAGCGCGAAGAGCCGAGAGGCCGCTCTCTTACTGGGCGAGGCCGCCGCGCATCTGGACCACGGCCAGTTGCATTG
>JANMSC010000340.1:0-2250 GCA_031388885.1 Gemmatimonadales bacterium
TCGTCGCGGGGTTTTTCTCCGGCGGGGGATGGAATCGTCGCCGTACGAAGTCCGGTGGTGGTCATGCGTGCCTCGCATCGTTGTGACCACCTGAGTCTCGCGCAAAGTCCGCGCATCCGCTAGCACCGAGTTCGCGCCCGCGGCGGCATCGATCGGCGAGCGCAGCGGCGAGCCGGGCGGTCACGGCCGCTGTACCCCCCGGCGCGTTGCGAACCGGGCCGGATCGAGATTGTAACGCCGCCACACCGCATCGATGCGGGGATCATCGGGGAGTTCTCCCGCGAGGACGGTGGCAAAGGAGACGAATAGATCGCCGTCATCCTTCACGGTCTCCTGCATCGCGGCGATTGCCCGCTCATAGTCGCGTGTGCCGGTGTAGCCCATGGCGAGGCCGGCCCACTTTGTCCAGGTGTCGGGGGGGAGCATCTCCATCTGCCGGATGATCGCATCGGCCTCTTTTCGTTCGCCACTCCGCGCCAGGGCGAAGGCCGCTGCGCCGAGGCGGATCGGGCTCCTGGTGAGGGCCACCAGGCGCCGGGCCACCGCCTTGGCCGAGTCTGGCATTCCGACGCGGGTATAGCCCCGGGTCAGAATCGAGAGCGCAGCAAGATTCTGCGGTTCGAGGTCGGCGGCGCGACGTTCTTCAGCAATCCCTTCATCGAGCTGACCCTGATCGATCTGCGCCCAGCCGAGATAGCTCGACACCAGGAAGTAGAGCGGATCACGCGCCTTCGCCTGTTGCAATACCGGAATCGCCTCACCAGATCGACCGGTATTCAGCAACAGCCAGCCGAGCCTGTAGAGCGGTTCTGCCGACGTGGTGTCGAGGGCGATGGCGCGACGGATCTCCCGTTCGGCCGCTTCGAACTCGAACGACTCCCCCAGCACAAACCCGAGGGAGAGGTGGGCTTCGGCGAGGGTGGAGTCGAGGCGCACGGCACGCTCGGCTGCCGCGCGCGCACGACCGAGTACATCGCCCATCGGAACATCGAGAAAGTACGGCATCACCATGAGCGTCGAGGCAAGGCCCGCCCACGCCCGGGCGAAGTTGCTGTCGCGCGCAATCGCCTGCTCGAACGAAGAGGATCCCGTGGCCAGCCCAGGCCCGCGCCGTCGGAAGAGGTACAACCCCCTGAGGTAGAGGTCGTAGGCAACGAGATCATCGGTGCCGCGGACCGCGGCGGTTCCCGCGCCGACGAGCGTCACCTGCAATGCGGCGGCAATCGCGCGTGCGATGTCGTCCTGCACGTTGAAGAGGTCAGTCGCTGGTCGTTCGTAACTCTCGTGCCAGAGCACGCGACCGTTGGCGGCGTTAGACAATTCGACAGTCACACGAATCAGGTTGCCGGCACGTCGCACCGTGCCGTCGAGCACTGCCGCGACTCCCAGCGCCTTGCCCACTTCCTGGGCGGTGGCACCCGTGCCGCCGAATCGCGCCGATGACGTGCGCCCGGCGAGTCGAAGGCCCGGTACCAGAGCCAGATTGATGGTGACCTGGTCGGCAAGTCCCTCGGCGAGATAGCTGTTCGCCGTGTCGCCCCCAGTTGCCGTGAAGGGGAGCACGGCGAGTGACTTGTCCGACGTCGCAACGACTTCTGCTGGGGCGCGCATCGCGATCCAGTACCACACCACCGCGGCAGCAATCAGCAGACTCGCCGCGGCGACGACGAAACGCTTCGGCCGACCCCGCGTCGGGCTGGTGGCCACCACGGTCGCTGTGTTGGCTGCTGCCGTTGCGAATTCACCGCAACTGCCGAATCGGTCGGCCGGTGATTTGGCAAGCGCGCGCAGGACCGCTTCATCGAGCGATTGAGAAATGAGCGGTCGCGCTGCACGCGTGCTCCGGGGCGCTTCGGTCATGAGGCGGGCAATCATGACCTGTGCCGTTGCGCCAGTATGCGGCGGTTCACCGGTGAGCATTTCGTAGGTCAGGGCGCCAAGCGAGTACTGGTCCGACCGTGCGTCCACCGAATGATCGCCCGCCGCCTGCTCCGGACTCATGTAGTGCGGCGTGCCGAGCGAGATGCCGGTCTGCGTGATGCGCTCGCCTCCCGCTTGAGCGACCGCCAACGCAATGCCGAAGTCGGCGACGATCGGCTGCCCCGCCTGCAGCAGGATGTTCTCGGGCTTGAGGTCGCGGTGCACCACCCCGCGCGCGTGCGCGTAGTCAAGCGCACCGGCGATCAGCGTGATCAGCCGGATGGTCTCGTCGACCGGCAATTGCCGTTCGCGCTCGAGCTTGGCGCGCAG
>JANMSC010000349.1:0-4374 GCA_031388885.1 Gemmatimonadales bacterium
CACCAGCATTGCCATTCATCGCCACCCAGCGCGGCCCCGCCGTGGTGGGATCACCCGGCACCGGCGGTTCGTCGAGCACGAGGCGCCGACGAGTGGGCGTGATTCGTTCGATGATGGTCGAATCGTGATATGGCAGGTACACCCGAAATGCGACACGCGACGTGTCGAACCCCCATGCTCGCATCTGTGCCAGCACGTAGTCGGCAGTGACCGTCTGCGCCGGCGAACCCGCGACGTGTGGTTGCCCGGCCAACGTGCGGGCGTGACGCTGAGCTGACGACGCGTTGGGCACCGATTGCAACGTCGCTTCCAGCGTTACCTGTCGCGCCGATGAAGCCGCAGTGAACCCGGTGATCGGTTGTTGTGCGGCCGCTGGAGTCACCGCCGCCATCATCAGTACACCGAAACCCGCGCGCAGCCGTGGACGGGCCACTCGGCTCACGGCACGACGCCGGTGATATCCCAGATCTGCAGCGCCGGACTCGGCGGGTTCTTGGCGGCGAACACGTAGGTACGACCGCCGATGATCGCGATCTCGCCGGTGTGCAGGCCGCCGTTCGTCACCAGCGCGCGCTGCTTGAGTGTTGGCCTGGACGGCGTCGCGCGATCGAAGATGTAGAGGCCCGGTGAACCGAGGTTTTCTGCAGTGGCCACGAGCGCCTTCCCGTCGGGGGTGACAGCGACGTCGCTGATGGTGCCGACATCCGGTATGATGATCGAATCGGCGATCGTCGGCACACCGTTGCCCGCCAGCGCCCACACCTTGATCGCGTTGCCGCGCACACCCCCGCGCGTCCCCCAGGTCCCGCTGTAGCCCCACGAGCCAAACACCCACAGGTCAGACCCGAATCGCTCCGGCACATTGAAGCCGCCGCCGCGCGTCGCCAGTGTAATCGGGTCGAGCGCCCAGAAACCGCTCTCCATGTCAGAGAGGTAGATAGTGTTACCAGCCAGCATCACGCCCCAGACATACGTGCTGGCGGAACCCCCCGGCTGTGCCTGCGCCACGATGCGGCTCGACATGTCGCCCGCCAGCGTGCCGGACACATCGACTGCGATCACGCCGCCGTTGTAGTACGCGGCATACAAGACCTGTCGCGCCTCGTCCATCCAGAAGTTGTGCGCGCCCGCACCCGGCACCCGGATGAAACCGACCTCAACGGGGTTGGCCAGGTCCGACACGTCGAGGATGTGAATGTCACCCGACGAGGTATTGCCAACCGAGGCTGGACCTTCCTGGCCGATGAACAGGTAGCGCTTCTCCAGGGTGACCGGGTTGTGGAACCACCACGCGTTGTGCACCTGCGCGCCGCCAGCCACGCCATTGGCGCTGGTGACAATGCTCGACACAAGAATCGGGTTGCTCGGCGAACCGCCGCTGCGACCGTTGCCGACGTCATAGATCCGCATCCCCGTGTTCCATGCGAGCACGAAGGCCAGACCATCGCGCACGAACGTGTCGTGGATGCCGTAGTTGGCTGGGATCGGTACGGTTGCCACCAGCGTGGGGAGCACGTCAACGGGGCCCTGCACCACCGCCGTTGCGCTGAAGGTCAATTGCAGGGTGACACCGGCCACCGCAACGGTGACGGTCTGCACGCCTGCATTGGGCCCCAACGTCCACCGTGCCGTCCCTTCTCCGCTCGAGTTGGTGGTCGCGCTGACTGCGCTCAGGGTGCCGCCGCCCGTCGCCACGGTCCACGTGAGCGCACGTCCTGGCGCGGGCGCGTTGCCGGCCTCGACCACGCTAACCCTGAGGATCGTCGTGAGTTCGACCAACGGGGCCGCGGTCTGATTGTCGCCGGCGACCTTGGTTGCCGTGAAGACCGGATCCGGATCGGGGTCAGGGCCTGGCGGAGTGGTGGAGCAACCGAGTGCGGCAGCCAACACCAGTGCAACAGCGGGAAAGCGGAAGTGCATTATTGACTCACGGGGCCAGGGGCGCCCGTCCTCGGTCAGTGGGTAACGTGTGCCGTGGTGACAGCGTGGTGGGGGTCGGCGATCACTCCGTACCGGCCCATGCGGTGGCGACGACTGGCGTATCCCATCGTGATACCAACGCTGAGCGCGCCAGCGCGGTTCGATCCGTAAGTTGCCACTATGTCGAAGACCCCGTCATCAGCCTTGGCGACACGCCCTACCGTCGCCTCGAAGAACGGTGTGATCTGCAACCTGCTCGCCGGATCAGAGAGTTCGCGACCGACCCGCATCGTGTGCAGCGTCCATCGGGTGATCCCGAGGATGCTGTTTTCGAAGTGCGGCCGGCGCGACCGGAACGGATCACCGAGGCGCTCCTCCTCCGGTCGTTCCGTGCGCTCGAAGCGGTACGCGGCCAGCCATCGGCCGCGGCGTACCATCGCCTCACCGAGCAGCGACCGGAACACGAAGAAACCGTCGAGTTCCGACGTACGCGCCCACTCGATCATTCCGTATCGTTCGCCCCACTCGGGCATGTCGTGCCAGCGCACAGACGCCGACAACTTGTCGGCATCGCCTCCCGCGCCCGGTCGGTGCTCGGGCGAACGCACGTCGGCGTACGACCCCTGCACTTCGAGGTCGGCGACGGGCCGGGCGGTCACCCTGGCGCTCCACGAATCACCGAAGCGCCACTGACCATCGGCGAGACGCAGCAACGGCCACTGCCCGGCACGTTCGGGCTCGTCGCCGTTGAACAGCGAGGCCTCGATGGCGACCGGGCCGACCTCGTACTGCGCGATCGCGACCGCGCGTTCGAGTATCTGTGCCCAGTGGTGATTGACCGGATACTTCAACATCGGTCTCGACATCGGGTCGTCGGTTCCAAACGGGACGAAGCCCTTGCCGACGACGACGCCGAGCCGCGCGCCACGATCGAACGACCCGAGGACGTCAACGGCCGCGAGGTTGAGCTCGTGCACCGTGGTGTGCGGATGGCGGCGGTCGACGTATCCCTCACCCCATCCGCCGGGCGTGAGCTCGCCGTCCGGAACGGTGAGGCTCTCGAAGTTGAGCGACCCGACGAATCGCAGCCGGCCACCGAACGCGGTGCCCTCGACCATGACGGTCGGCTGCACCACCCGCAGCTCGGTCAGCGATTCCCCGAATGGGATGGGCTCGGCACGAGTCAGCGCCGCGACCCCACGCACCATGATCGCACCGCGGACGCCCGACTGGGCGCCCAGCGTCGAGACGCTCCCGCCGAGCAAAAGTCCGGTGGCAAGTCGCCGGAAGCACGTCACATCGATCCGGATCCCGCGCTGTCGTCGTCCCGGTTGAAGAGCGACGCCTTGATGAAATCACGATTCATCCGTGCGATGTTCTCGATCGAGATCTCCTTGGGGCATGCGTCCTGACATTCGGCGAAGTTGGTGCATCCGCCGAACCCCTCGATGTCCATCTGCTGCACCATGCCGAGCACCCGACGATAGCGCTCGGGCTGACCCTGCGGCAGCAACGCAAGGTGGGACACCTTGGCCGCGGTAAACAGCATCGCCGACGCGTTGGGGCACGCGGCGACACATGCTCCGCATCCGATGCACTGCGCCGCGTCCATCGCCAGGTCTGATGCTTCCTTGGCGATCGGGATCGCGTTGCCATCGGGCGCCGCACCGGTCGCCACTGCAATGAAACCACCCGCCTGGATGATCCGGTCGAACGAGGTCCGGTCGACAATCAGGTCGCGGATGACCGGAAACGGCGCGGCGCGCCACGGTTCGATGACGATCTCGTCGCCATCGTTGTACGACCGCATGTGCAGCTGGCACGTCGCCGTAGCGCGCTTTGGTCCGTGCGCCACACCGTTGATCATCAGCGCGCACGAACCGCAGATCCCCTCGCGGCAATCGTGATCAAAGGCGATCGGGTCCTCGCCCTTCACGAGCAAGTCCTCGTTCACGACGTCGAGCATCTCGAGGAACGACATGTTTTCGTCGGCGACAGCGAGGTAGGTGCGGAACTCGCCGGGCGCCGAAGGCGCCGGCTGGCGCCACACCTTCAAGGTGAGGCGGAGGGTGCTCATCGGTAGCTCCGCGTCGCGAGCTGCACGAACTCGAACTCGAGCGGCTCGATGTGCCGAACGGCGGGTACCTCTTCACCCTGATACTCCCACACGGCGGCGTGCGCAAACTCCTCGTCGTTGCGCCGGGCCTCCCCGTCAGGCGTCTGATACTCGGTGCGAAAGTGACCGCCGCACGATTCTTCACGCATCAGCGCGTCGCGACACATGAGCTCGGCGAACTCGAGAAAGTCCGCGACCCGACCGGCCTTTTCGAGCGACTGGTTGAGCGTCAGGCCGTCGCCCGGCACCTTGACGTTGGCCCAGAACTCGGCCCGCAGCGTTGGAATCAGCTCGAGGGCGCGCTCGAGCCCCTCGCGGGTGCGCGCCATGCCACAGTA
>JANMSC010000374.1:0-10339 GCA_031388885.1 Gemmatimonadales bacterium
GCGCTGGCCAAGGGGCAGGTGCGGACCCTGCTGGTGCGCGACGACGCGGCCGTGGCCGGGTTCCGGTCGCTATCGAGCGCAACGCGTTGGCGCAATGCCTCCTCGATCGCGTCGTCGATGACGTCCACCGTGGGGACCACATCGCCGTCCTCGCGCAGTTCGCGCGCAAGCAGCGCCAACCGACCGCTCGACAGCGACCGGAACCCGGCCACGGCCGCGTCGTCGCGCACCAGCAGGGTCCGCACCTGCCCCTTGGCCAGCGCACGCAACGTGTCTTTCACGCCGTTGACCGCCCAGCCAGTGCCCAACCCTTCGGCCAGTTCCTCGACGTGACGCACTTCCGACGCGCGGGCGTGGGCCTCCCGCACCTCCATTGAGAGGTGATGCACCGCGGCCGGCGTGGCGTCCTTCGGCGCGAGGCGCGCGATGCCGATCAGGCGATCGGCGACGTAGTTATGCAGGAACGGCTCGAGGGCGCCAGCATCGGCACCGATCCCCGCCAGCACGACCTGGTGCCCGGGTGAACTGCGCTCGAGCTCAAACAGCGCCCGCGCCACCGACTCGAAATGACGCCGCTTCTCGTTCTCGATGCGGTTGTGGAACGCATGTTCCCCCGTCGCATCACCACTCCCCCCGCCGTGATAGCGTCCACCGCGGGTCACGTCGGGCGTGATCTTGCGTACCATTTTCGCCTCAAACGCGGTGACTTCCCAGATGAGCGCGGTCGCGCGGTCGATGGTAACCGTGAACATCCGGCCGAACTCCTCTTCGCTGGCCGCAAGTTCGCGCACCAGCGGGCTGCGGTCCACGACAAGACGTGACCGATGTACTCGCGGCAGCGGCTTGACCTCGAACAGTTCCATGGCTCGGCTGGCGAAGATCGCCACGCCTTGTGTGGCCGGCAGCGACGTCGCATCACCGAGGAAATCCACGACTCGCGCAAGATCGCTGCGGATCGCCTCCTGCTGTCCCTTGTCCCAACCCATCGAATCGAGCGCACCCTCGAGTTCGCGCACCCGATTGCGAAGTTTGACGAGATACTTCTTCCGGGCACGATCGCGCGGTTCAATCTTGAGGTAGCACGATACGACCGGATCGTTTCCGGGCTTGATCTTGAGCAGGTCTGAGCCACCGGGCGTCCGGCGGGCGGGCTTGCGGGCGGTACTTGTGGCCATCGAATGCTCCTCGGGTGCCTAAAAGAACACGGGTTCGCGGTACGCTCCCCAGACACGTTCAAGGACGTACCGGATTTCGTAGAGCGTGCAGTAGGCCCGCGCGCAGTCGAGCATCGCGGGAATGATGTTGCGATCGTCGCGACCTGCCGCCTCGAGTGCTGCGAGGCGTTCGGCCACGACCGACTCGTCGCGTGACGCACGCATCGCCGCCATGCGTCGACGCTGCAGGTCCTCCGCTGCCTGATCGATCCGAAGGATGTCGATCGGCGCTTCGCCTTCCTCGGTGAACGCGTTCAGCCCGACCACGATCTTGCCGTTCGTTTCGACCTCGGCCTGGAATCGGGCGGCCGACCGGGCGATCTCGCGCTGAAACCAACCGGCCTCGATCGCCGCCACCGTGCCACCCATTTCATCGACCTGCGTGAAGATCGCCTCGGCATCCGCCTCGAGTCGGTCGGTGAGCGCCTCGACGAGGTATGACCCACCGAGCGGATCAGCGCTGTTGGCCACCCCGGTCTCGTATGCCAGAATCTGTTGGGTCCGGAGCGCGACCCGCACCGATTGCTCAGTCGGCAGCGCCAGCGTCTCATCGAACGCGTTGGTATGGAGCGACTGCGTTCCGCCGAGCACTGCAGCCATCGCTTGATACGCCACCCGCGCCACATTGTTGAGCGGCTGTTGCGCGGTGAGCGACACGCCGGCCGTCTGGCAGTGAAAGCGCATCCGCAGCGAGCGCTCGTCCTGAGCGCCGAACCGCTGCTTCAGGTGACGTGCCCAGATGCGCCGAGCCGCACGCATCTTGGCGATCTCCTCGAAGAAGTCGTTGTGGACGTCCCAAAAGAACGAGAGGCGCGGCGCAAACTGGTCGACCGCCATGCCGCGCGCGATCCCGCGTTCGACGTAGGTGAACCCATTCGCGAGCGTGAAGGCGAGTTCCTGCGCGGCGGTGGACCCGGCTTCCCGGATGTGATACCCCGAGATCGAAATCGAGTTCCACTTGGGGGTGTGCGTGCTGGTCCATTCGAACAGATCTACGATGATCTTGAGGGACGGCTCGACCGGATAGATCCACGCGTGCTGCGCCACGAACTCCTTGAGAATGTCATTCTGAATCGTGCCCTGCAGGCGTGCGATGTCCACGCCCTGCCGTTCCGCCGCAGCGACGAAGAAGCAGAACAGCATCGCCGCAGGGCCATTGATCGTCATCGATACCGACACCTTGTCGAGCGGTATCCCGTCGAACAGCGTTTCCATGTCCGCCAGCGACGAGATGGCCACGCCGCACTTCCCCACCTCACCTTCCGACCGCGGATGGTCGGAGTCGTACCCCATCAGCGTCGGGAAGTCGAACGCCACCGAGAGCCCCGTCTGGCCTCGCTCGAGCAGGAACTTGTACCGCTGATTGGTGTCCTCGGCGGTACCGAACCCGGCGAACTGACGCTTGGTCCAGAGGCGACCGCGATACATGGTCGGGTGGATACCGCGGGTGTAGGGATACTCGCCCGGGAGCGGTGGCGGTGTCGTCACGTCGAGCGGGGTGTACACCGGCTCGATCTCGCTCCCCGACACGGTCGTGAAGTCGCCGCCAGGGCGAGTCGGCAGCCCCGCCACGCGCGCCTTGAACGCGGCCACCTCTGCCCGGAGCTGCGCCAGCTCCTCGTCTTGCGCGCCGAGCCGCTCGAGCAGGGCGTCCCGCGGAGCTGTGGTCATACGTGGGCTCCTTCCTTGATGGCAGCAACGATCTCCGCTGCCAGATCATACGGGCTGATCACGCCGTCGGCGACGTCATCGAGTCGCGAGGCGATGATTTCTTCTGCGTGCGACTCGGTCCAGAGCCAACGGCGGGTAGCCCGATCGACCACTTCGCGGGTGCGTTCGGCGAGGCGAGCCTTGCGGCGTCGCGAGAGCTCGCCCTCGTCGGTCATCCAGCGCCAGTGACGCTCGAGCGCCGTCACCAGGACGTCGATGCGCTCACCGCGGGAGGCGACGGTGGTCAGCACGGGCGGACGCCAGCCTTCGTGTCCTGCGCCAGCATCGGGTGGGCGCGAGGGCGGTCGCGTCAGCGCGCCGTGGTGTGCCGGCATGTTCCGCAACGCCTTTCCCATCCGCAGGTCGAGGGCGAGTTCGACGTCGCGCCGGATCTTGTCAGCGCCCGGCCGGTCTGCCTTGTTGATCACGAAGCAGTCTGCCGCTTCCATCACGCCGGACTTGAGCGCCTGAATGCCGTCGCCAGATTCGGGAACGAGCACCAGCAGGGTAGTGTCGGCCATCCGGGTGACATCGAGCTCCGACTGGCCCACGCCGACCGTCTCGACAAGTATCCGATCGAATCCGGCCGCGTCGAGCACGTCGCACACCTCGCGGGTCGACGTGGCCAATCCGCCGAGTGATCCACGGGTCGCCATCGACCGAATGTAGACCCCGGGGTCGAGCGCGATCGACTCCATCCGGATCCGGTCGCCGAGCAGCGCGCCACCGGTGAAGGGCGACGTCGGGTCGACGGCGATGACGGCGACACGCAGGCCCTGCGCCCGATACGCCGTCACAAGTTGCTCCGTGAGGGTCGACTTTCCCGCGCCCGGCGGGCCGGTCACCCCGATGCGACGTGCCCGCCCCAGGCGTGGGTGGATGGTGGTCAGCAAACGCTCGAAGCCGGGGCGGGCATTCTCCACCACCGAGACCGCGCGCGCCAGCGCGGCCACCTGGCCACTCAGCACGCCGGCCGCAAGTGCGTCGTCCGTCATGGCGGAAACTTCACCCGTCCAGCGTGCCGGGCAAGCCGACTGGCGTGGTCACAGAAACACCAGTGTGCCGAGCCCCAGCAGCAGCGCATATCCCACGGTGTCGGTCAGCGTGGTCACAAAAATCGACGACGCGATCGCAGGGTCGACCCCGAGTCGCTCCAGCATCACCGGGATGAACGATCCGGCGAATCCGGCGACGAAGAGATTTCCGGCCATCGCAAGAAACACCACCACCCCAAGTCGCCACGGACCGCCAAGGAGCATGGCCACAGCTGCGACCACGGTCCCGATGGCGAGGCCATTGATCATGCCGACGACCATCTCCTTGCGCACGATCGAGGCGAATCGCGCGGGCATGACCTTGCCGAGGGAGAGACGTCGTACCGAGACCGCAAGGGCCTGCGTGCCGGCGTTGCCGCCCATGCCGGCGATCACCGGAATCCACGGGAGGAGTGGCTTGCCCGCTCCGTCCGACGCGAACTGCTGGAAGAGCACCATGACCGAGGCTGCGGGAAATGCCGTGAGCAGGTTGACGTAGAGCCACGGCAGGCGACTCTTCACTGCCGACAGCGACGTGCCGCCCAGTTCTTCGGCCGGCGAAACGCCACCAAAGCGCAGCAGGTCTTCCGTCGCCTCGGCCTCAGCAACGTCGATCACGTCGTCGTACGTCACGCGTCCGAGCAGGCGGCCGGTGCCGTCCACCACCGGAATGCTCGGCAGGTTGTAACGGGCCATCAGGCGCGCAACGTCTTCCTGGTCGACGTCGGGCTGGACGCGCACGTCGGCGTCGTCCATCACATCGCGCACCAGGCGGTCAGGGGGCGTGAGGACGAGACGCTTGAACGTCAGCAGCCCGGCAAG
Organism: Gemmatimonadales bacterium; assembly: GCA_031388885.1. Classification (GTDB taxonomy): domain Bacteria; phylum Gemmatimonadota; class Gemmatimonadetes; order Gemmatimonadales; family GWC2-71-9; genus Palsa-1233. The sequence continues at coordinate 4,781 of JANMSC010000374.1, forward strand.
GCGGCGGGCGGTATCGACGACATAGATCTCGCTGACGTCGTCGATGTCATCCGCTTGGCGCCGCACCGCTTCGAGGGCGAGGCCGACGTTGTCGAGATCGGTCACGGTGACCACCTGGAGGGTCATTACGCCGCCCGCTGTTTCCTCGTCGTAGCGCAGCAACCGATCGACGTCGGTGCGGTCCTCGACGGCGGCGAGGATGCGCTCCTGCTCGGCGGGCTCGAGCTCACCGAGGAGGTCGGCCGCGTCGTCGTCGTCGAGCTCCTCGACGATCTCGGCGGCGTGCTCGGCGTCGAGGGCGGCGACGATGTGTTCCGCGTGCTCTTCCCACGGCATCTCGACCAGCGCCTGCGATGACAGCTCGGCCGGCAGCACGCGGACCAGCGCAAGCCGCTCATGCTCATCGAGGGCGGATATGACGTCGGCGAGGTCGGCCGGCTCCAGCTGCCACGCACGTTCGATGAACGCCTCGATGCGACCTTCGCGCACCAGCGCCACGAGTTCGTTCAGCCGGGCTCCAGATGACATCAGTCGGGCCTCCGGTCAAGCGGCATCGGTACCGCACCAGCGTGACGCACCAGCAGGCGCTCGATACGCGTCGGCGAGGCTTGCAGCACGTCGACTTCGAGACGGCCGATCGTGAATCGCTCACCCGCCGCGGGGATGCGACCGGCCAGTTCGGCGAGCAGGCCAGCAAACGTCGCGGCCTCACCGCGGGGCAACGCGATGCCGAAATGATCGACCACGACGGCGGGTCCGGCTGATCCATCGAGTTCCAGCGGTGAACCGGCTGCGACACGCGTGGTCGTCTCGGCGTCGGACTCGTCGGCGATTTCACCCACCAGCGCCTCGAGCAGGTCCTCGAGGGTCACCACGCCAGCGGTGCCACCGAACTCATCCAGCACCACCGCGAAATGGCGCCGCTCGCGCTGCATGTCGATCAACAGGTCGCCCGCCAAACGCGACTCTGGCGCGAATGAGACAGCGCGCACCGGCACCGGGTCGCCCGGATCAAGCTTGAAGAGATCGAAGGCATGCACCATCCCCACGATCTCGTCGAGCGTACCGCGATACATCGGCAGGCGCGTGTAGCCGCTCTCCGCGAAGGTCGCGAGCACCTCGTGGTACGTCGCGTCGTGCGCAATCGCAATGACGTCGGTGCGAGGTGTCATCACCGCGCGTACTGACCGCTCGGCGAATGTCATGACGCCGCCAACCATGACCAGCTCGTTGCCGTCGCCGAGGCCGCTGGCAATGCCTTGCCTGGCGAGCGTGCGCACGTCGTCGGCCGGATCGACGCTGCGCGCAGGCAACACCAATCGGAGCGCGGCACTCCATGCGGCCACAAAGGGTCGAAGCGAGTGCATGGTGCGGGCCGCGCGGGGCACCGAAAACCAGCGCGGCAGGATGTACGCACCAACCACCGTCATCGGCACCACGATGAGCAGCAGGAAAAGTCCGAGTTCGCTGATCGAGAATTCGTCTGCGACACCCGGAACGATCGCCCCGACGAGGGCGACGCCGAGCGAGGTCGCCGCCGTGGCAGACGCGACCTGCCGCTGCGTGGTGGCCAACCAGTCGAAGGATTCGTCACTGCCGCGCAAGCGACGTGAGATCGCCTCGGCAAGCGTCGTTCGTGCTGTCGTGACGATCGCCGCGGCGGCGGCAGAACCGAGAAACGCGACGCCCAACGCGACGGTGAGGAGAGCCCACGTCATCGGGTCACCCCATCGCCCACACCGACAACAGCAGGTTCGTCGCGCGAGACCGACACGCGACGCACCCGGCGCCGGATCACCAGCTCGACGACGAACCGCCAGCCATCGAGCTCGAACGCCTCACCCGTGCGCGGCACCCGGCCGACCGCCGCGAGTACGAGGCCGCCCACCGTCGCCACATCGTCGCGTTCGAAATCATGGCCGAGTTGTTCCTCGAGCTCGGCGAGCGGCACGCCGCCTTGCACCGTCAGGTGCCCGTCGTCATGCCGATACACCGGCTGTACCTCGTCGACGTCGTGCTCGTCCTGGATCTCTCCCACGATCTGCTCGAGGATGTCTTCGAGGGTGATCAGGCCAGCGGTGCCGCCGAATTCGTCCACGACGACGGCGATGTGTCCGGGTCCACGCTGAAAATCGCGAAGCTGGCGGTCAAGTCGCTTGGCTTCAGGCACGAACGCGGGTGGGCGGATCAGTGACTGCCAGGTCTCGCCGGTCGCGCCACCTGCCCGCAGACGCGGCAGGATGTCCTTGGCATAGAGCACGCCCACCACTTCATCGGCGTGGTCGTCGAACACGAGCAAACGCGCGTGCTCGCTGCGGCGCAGTGTCGCCGTAACGTCGGGCTCGGTCGCATTGACGTCGACCGAGATGATGTCGATGCGCGGAGTCATGACCTCAGACACGGTCATCGATGCGAGTGAGAATACCCCGAGCGCCATCTCGTGCGGCGACGGCCCGTCACCGCGCGCCGGCGTCCGTGTGGGGTCGCCGGCACGACGGTCGAGACGTTCCGCCAGCCACAACAGCGGCCGAAAGGCTGGTGCCGCTGCAAGGGCCACGGTGCGCGCGTACGGGACGATCTCGGGTGCGAGCACGGCGAGGAGTCGCGGAATCAGGTCCCCGACAGCCCACACGAGCAGTGCAACGAGCAACACCCGGACCGTGCCGAGGGCTGGCGGATATGCCCACCATCCAGTGACGGCGGAGGCGAGTCCGGCCGCGATGGTCAGCGACGCGAGGTGGATCACGTGCAGCGCGCGCCCGGGCGAGAGTCGCGAGGGCGAGGGCTCGCGAGCGAGCCAACGGGCACCCAGCTCGCTCTCGCCTTCGCCCGCCAGCGCGACCAGCGCGGCCCAGAGCATGATGATGCCGGCCATCGCCGGAAGCGCCGCCTGGAGCAGCGTGCTCATGCGAGTGCCGTCACGTACCGCTCCTGCAGGCGCCACATCTTCGACGTTGTACGGCCGGGCCCTTCGTCGTGTGCATAGCCGAGGACGTGCAATGTACCGTGCACCACCAGGCGCAACAGCTCGGTGCGAACCGGCTGCTGTCGTGCCCGCGCTTCGCGCGCTGCCACGTAGCGACAGAGGTACACGTCGCCAGCGACGCTGCCATCGGGTTGTGGCAGGGCGAAGGTGATCACATCAGTGGGCCAGTCGTGTCCGAGATGCTCCGCATTGAGCCTCCGCATCGCATCCTTGCCGAGGAAGGTCACGGCCACGGCTGCGTCGCGCCGTTCACCGGCCAACACGGTCGTCACCGCACGGCGAATGACTCGTGCCGCGAGCGGCGCAGCCACTCCCCCGACCGCAACCGCGGCCTCGTCGCTGGCGGTTCGTCGCATCAGCCGGCCTGGTCCTCCGCGTACGCGCGGATGATGTCCTTCACCAGGCGGTGCCGCACCACATCGGCATCACTGAGGTAGTGGAAGGCGATGCCGTCGATGCCGGGCAAGACGCGTTCGATCTGGACCAGTCCCGAGTCTTCCCGGCGCGGCAGGTCGATCTGAGTCTTGTCGCCGGTGACGACCACCTTGCTGTTCAGGCCAAGGCGGGTGAGGAACATCTTCATCTGGGCGCCCGTGGCATTCTGCGCCTCGTCGAGGATAATGAAGGCGTCGGAGAGCGTTCGCCCACGCATGTACGCGAGCGGTGCGATCTCGATGACGCGCGTCTCGATCGCCTTGAGCATCTTGTCGACCGACATCATGTCTTCCAGCGCATCGTACAGCGGGCGCAGGTACGGATCGACTTTCTGTTGCAAGTCGCCCGGGAGAAAGCCGAGTGATTCGCCAGCCTCCACTGCTGGGCGTGCGAGCACAATCCGCTTGACCTGCTTGCGCGACAGTGCCTCGACGGCTTTGGCGACGGCGAGGTAGGTCTTGCCCGTTCCCGCCGGGCCGATCCCGATCACGATGTCGTGATTCTGCATCACCCCGAGGTACTCGCGCTGCCCGGGCGTCTTGGGAACGATCGCACTCCGTCGACCGGGGAGCACGATCTTGCCGGCGTCGCGTGTGACGGCCAGCTCAGTGGTGTGTCCCTCGGTGGCAATCCGAAACACATCTTCCGGGTCGATCGGTTCGCCGGCTCGCGCCAGATCGATGAACCCCTGGATGATCGGCGCTGCGCGTTCGACCTGGCTGTGGGTGCCCACAACCGTGACGGCGTCGCCGCGTTGCGACACCCGGACACCAAGCGCGCGCTGCAACTCGGCGAAGTTGCTGTCGTTGACCCCGGCGAGGAGGAGTGGATCGGCGCCTTCCGCGCTGATCGTGTGGCGGATCTCTTCGTTCATCAGTGTCCCGTCGTGGTACGGAGGTGCAACGCCGCGAGGTCGGAGGCCGACACCGGTGTCGGCGCCCCCTCGAACAACGCGCGCGCCGCAGCAGTCTTCGGAAACGCAATGACGTCACGCAGCGACGGTGCACCCGCCAGCAGCATCGCGATCCGGTCAAAGCCGAGGGCAAAGCCGCCGTGTGGCGGAGCACCCGACGCGAGCGCGTCGAGCAGGAAGCCGAAGCGTCGACGCTGGTCAGCAGCATCGATCCCGAGGAATCGGAAGATCGTACCCTGCAACACGGGATCCGTAATGCGGATCGAGCCCGAGCCCAGCTCGTTGCCATTGTACACGGCGTCGTAGTGCAGCGCCCGACAGCGACCCGGATCGGTCTCGACGAACTGCATGTCGTCCGGATGCGGTGAGGTGAACGGGTGGTGCGTGAAGATCCACTCACCGGTAACCGGGTCAGGCTCGAACAACGGGAAGTCCACCACCCAGCAAAACGCGTGGGGATCGTTCGGTGAGACGCCAGCGCGACGTGTGAGCCGGGTGCGCACCGCGTGCAGCGCAGGGTTCGTCACTGAATCTGGCCCAGCGACTCCCACGACGAGGCCGCCCGCGTCACTGCCGATGGCGTCAAGCGTCGACACGCCAAAGGCCTTGACGCCTTGCCCTTCCCAGCCGTCTTCGGTCCGCTTCGCCCACAGCAACCCGCCGGCACCGTTCGCCTTGGCCGCGTCGGCGAGCGCATCAATCTCCTTGCGCGTCATCAACGCGGCGCCCGCGACGGTGATCACGCGAAGTCGACCGCCGTGCTGGATCGCCTGATGCACGAACGCTGCGGCGTCAGTGCCCACGTGTGCCGTGACATCGGTGAGCTCCCACCCGAAACGCAGGTCAGGCTTGTCGACGCCGAACCGTTCCATCGCGTCGCGGTGCCGCAGGCGACGAAACGGCGTCGCGACAACGTGCCCGACCTCAGCCCAGAGATCGCGGAGGACCGCCTCGACGATCGGCAGAATGTCGTCCTGCCCAACGAACGACGCCTCGAGGTCGATCTGGGTGAACTCGGGCTGACGGTCGGCTCGCAGGTCCTCGTCGCGGAAGCAGCGCGCGATCTGGAAGTAGCGATCGAAGCCCGCGACCATCAGCAGCTGTTTGTAGATCTGCGGTGACTGCGGCAGGGCGTAGAACTCACCCGGGTGCACCCGGCTTGGCACGAGGTAGTCGCGGGCACCCTCGGGTGTGGGTTTCGTGAGGATCGGCGTCTCGATTTCAA
>JANMSC010000378.1:0-1614 GCA_031388885.1 Gemmatimonadales bacterium
CGCTGGCCCGCAAGATGAAGGTGCACACCATGGTCGGCCTGCAGAGGCGCGCTTCGCCCGCTTACATGCACCTGCGCGAGCTGGTCAAGGACGGTTATGTCGGGCAAGTGCTGTCGGTGAACATGATGCTGATGGGCGACGGCGTGCTGACCCGCACCGCGGACCGCACCTGGCAGCGCGACGTCACGCTGGGCGCGAACACGCTGACCATCACGTTCGGCCACGCCGTCGATGCCTTGTGCATGGTCGTCGGGGAGCTGACTGAAGTGTCGGCCATAGTCAGCACACAGGTGCCGCAGTGGTTCGAGACCGACACGAAGAAATCCGTGGACGTGACCTCGCCCGACAACATCATGATCCAGGGCAGGCTCGACGGCGGCGGGATCGTCAACGCCTACGTCGGCGTCCATCCGCATCACGGCAGCGGTTACCGGCTGGAAATCTACGGCAAAGACGGCACGCTGGCGATGATCGGCGGTGGAGAGGCCGGGGAGGAAGCGAGGCGCACGATCATGGGTGGGCGCAAGGACGACAAGGCGCTGCAGCCGCTGCCCGTGCCGGAGCGGCTCAAGTGGGTGCCGGAAGAAGTGCGCAACGCCGGCGCCGCGTACGACGTGGGCCAGATGTGGGTCAAGTTCGCCGAGGCGATCCGCACCGGCGCGCGCATCGAGCCCGACTTCGATTCCGCCGTGCGCCGCCACAGGATGCTGGACGCCATCGTGCGCGCTTCCGCGACGGGGCAGCGACAGAAGATCGTGTTGTAGGGCAGGCCTTCACGCGTTGGGAGGACGGGAAGGAAACAGCACGTCGTTCCCGCGAAAGCTGGAACCCAGGTCCAAAAAGTAGTCTTGATCGCCTGGAACCCGGCTTCGCGCCGGGGATGACGAGTTACGTGGAAACGTTACTTCGCCCCGGATTGATTTTTGCACAATCAGGTTTTCCCCCAGATCACTCAGGATATTCCTCAGGGAATGCCTGATTACATTCCACGTTCACTCTTTCTATCCTTATGCCTGTGGAACCGATCGGGACGCCCAACAATCTTTGGCAAGGGAAAGCATGACATGGCTCATTGTCTCGGAGTAAACGTGGGTGACAAATTTTACTTGAATGAAGTGCCAGTCACTGTCCGATCATTTGCTGGATACTATGCAGCGACTGTCGAAGTGAATGGCAAAACATTCGACCTGTCCGACGAGGAATCGGTGGAAATATATCCCAGCGTGCTGGTGAGCTGCGGACAGCCGCAAAGCGGCAAGGTAGACAGATTCAGAGCGCTGCATCAATTGATAATCGACGCGCCGGATTCGATCGAGATCCCGGTAGTCCATCGCTTTTGCGAGCGGAGAAGCTATCCGCGACGGCGAGACTTCGGTGCGCTTCGCAACCTCTTGCAACAGTAGATTCACTACCCTTCGCAACAGGTAGCCCCGGCCCTGCGGCCACGCTAACCCCCTGCACCGCCACGTCGGCATTGGAGCGCGGGCCGCCGTTGCCATCGACGATAGTGCCATTGGTGATCAGCAGGTCGTAAGCCATATCGAAACGATTCCAGGATGTTCTGATTGAGCCCCGACCGTTCACCCCCGGATCAAGTCCGGGGCAGGCTCTGAG
>JANMSC010000384.1:0-4658 GCA_031388885.1 Gemmatimonadales bacterium
CACACCTCACACCAGGTGGCCCAGAACTCGAGCACCATCGCCTGCCGTCTCGGCCCCGGCGCCAGCCGCACCAGACGACCGTCGAGGTCGGGCACGCTCAGCACCGGCGCCTTGTCGCCCACGGCTGCCTGCGCCCACGCCCTGCTCGGCGCGGCGACCGTACAGAGTGCCAACGCCGCCATCACAATGCCTCGCGTCACGACACCATCCCCATCCTGACGAAGTAATACTCAGCCATCGCGATCATCAGTATCGCGGCGACCCGCTTGATCCAGAGCATCCATTGGCCTGATCGCGGGAGCGCTGCAAGGGTTCCGGAGAAGAGGCCGACGGCGACGAGCACCGCCGTCATCCCCAACGAGAAGACGAACAGATACAGAAACCCCCAGACCCCGCTCCGCGTCACCGCCACCCAGCTGAGCACCGCGGCAAACGCGGGAGCGCCGCAGGGCGCCGCCACGAGCCCGGAGGTGGCCCCCATCGTGAACGCACCACCGATCGAGTCGCCCCCGAGACGGGCGGCCCACGCCGTGAGTCGCGCGGGCGCGCGAACGGGGATCACATCGAGCATCGCGAGGGCCGCAATCAGCAACAGGTTGCCGAACGCGAAGTACGACCACCGATTCGACGAGATCGTGCCGAACAGGGTGCCGCTGAGCCCCGCGACCAACCCGAGTGTGGCGTACACCAAGGCCAGCCCGAAGACATACGCCGTGGTGACCGCGATCGTTCGCCCACGCGATCGGCCCCGCGCGCTGCCGCCGCCCAGGAGGCCGGCCGTGATCGGAATCATGGGGTAGATGCATGGCGTGAGCGACGTCGCGAGGCCGGCGACGAACAACGCGGGAAGAACGGCGAGCGGGCTGGCAACGAGGAGGTCGGTCCAAGGGCGATCGATCACGAACTGAATCTAAACCGGCGACGGCGTCAGATGGCCCGAGGGCCGGCATCGTAACACGATGCCGGCCCTCGAACGACGGTCACGCGTTCTCAGCGCGGGTTGACCAACCGGTTACCGGTCGGCGTTGGCGCGCTTCCACTCGAGGTACGCCGGTGCAAACTCATCTACCGTCTCGGGCGACCGCGCCATCGACGGGAGGATCCCCTCCGTCACGACGATGCGGTAGGTACCGAGCTGCCCGGTGGAGTAGTTGGTCGCGCGCAGCAGGTACTCCTGCGCAACAGCGGAGCCATTCGTCACGTACGATATTGAGTTGTAACCGCAACCCGCATCATCGTCGCTATCCACCAGAGCGCCGGCTAGGAAGATGTAGGTGTACGGATCGCTCAGCGTCTGCGCGGGGTTGCCGCAAGGCGAGCCGATCATGTGCACGCTGAGCGTCTGGCCAGGCAGGACGAAGAGGCGGTAGTCATCATAGGCATACCCTCCCGGGGCAGCGAGGCTGCTGCCACGACCCCAGGTGGGGTCGGTGGTGCTCAATGAGCCCAGCACGTCGCTGCCTGCCGACAGGCAGTTCGTCAGGTCGCACGCGACCATCGTCACCGTAAGGATCTGCGGGTTGTTGAGCGCGCCCGGCACGATAATCGGTACCAGTGCCGTGTGGACTCCGGCCGGAAGCAAGAGTCCCTCGGGGCGGAACCGTAGCCGCCACGACCGGCTCGGGATGTCAACCGAGCGCTCAAAGGTGAGCCACGCGTTCGACGCGGTCGGGTAAGTGATCGGTCCAACGTTGGCGATCGACGCCAGCGCGATCAGCCCTCCGACCAGCACCTCGTCTTCACCGGGCGCAACGGGGTTAAGACTTCGCGTGATCGTGTTGTACGAGAACGACATGTGCGTCCGGCTCAACGTGACGTCGCGCGTCCCGAGGCCGGCGACCGGCGGAACCGGATCAGCGGTGGTCGGCGCGCTCTCGCCGCCGCAGGCACCGAGGGCGAGCAATGACACGGCAAACAGTGTTGCCGAGGATGAACGGAGCAGACGCATGGGACACATCTCCTGACGGAGGGAGCGAGCGGGGCTTCAGCAAGGTTCCAGAATAGAAATCTCGGGTTCCCCCGCCACCTGCGCAAGAGGCAGGCCGTTCGGCTCGCCGCGCTGGGAGTACCGCTCCGCAACGTATCGATCGAGAATCCGTAGGAACTCCGCCACAATGCCGTTGCCACGGAGCGTCGTCGTGAGGCGACCATCCACGAACACCGGGGCGACCGGATCCTCGAACGTCCCCGGGAGCGAGATGCCGATGTCGGCGTGCTTCGATTCGCCAGGCCCGTTCACGACGCATCCCATCACCGCCACCTTCAGCGACTCGACCCCGGGGTACCGGGACCTCCATGTAGGCATCTGGTCACGCAGGTAGCCCTCGATCTCGCCGGCCATCGATTGGAAGAACGTGCTGGTGGTGCGGCCGCAGCCTGGGCACGACGTGACCTGGGGCGTGAACGCCCGAAGGTCAAGCGACTGCAACACTTGCTGCGCCACGCGCACTTCTTCGGTTCGATCTCCTCCCGGCGCGGGGGTGAGGGAGACCCGGATCGTGTCGCCGATGCCGTCCTGGAGGAGAATGGCGAGGCCGGCCGCAGACGCGACCATGCCCTTCATCCCCATGCCGGCCTCAGTCAGCCCGACGTGGAGCGGATAATCGCAGCGGGCCGCGAGGGTGCGATACACCGCCACGACATCCTGCACGTTCGACACCTTGGCCGACAGCACAATACGGTTGTGGGCCACGCCGGCGCCTTCGGCGAACACCGCCGAGCGGAGGGCCGACTGCACCAGCGCCTCGAGCATGACGTCGCGGGCGTCCCGCGGATCGCCGCTCGCCGCGTTGGCGTCCATCAGCTCGGTGAGGAGTGCCTGATCGAGTGAACCCCAGTTGACGCCGATGCGCACCGGCTTGTCGTTGGCGATGGCGACATCCAGGATCGCACGAAAGTGCTCGTCGTGTCGTTTCCCGCCGACATTCCCTGGATTGATTCGGTACTTCGCCAGCGCCGCGGCGCATGCCGGGTGCCGCGTGAGCAGCAGGTGCCCGTTGTAGTGGAAGTCACCGACGATCGGCACGTGCACGTTGATGTGGGCGAGGCCAGCAACGATCGCGGGCACCGCGGCTGCAGCCGCGTCGTTGTTGACCGTGACGCGCACGATTTCGCTGCCCGCGCGCGCCAGCGCCGCCACCTGCTCCGTTGTCGCGGCGACGTCGGCGGTATCGGTGTTGGTCATCGACTGCACCACCACCGGATGCGCCCCGCCCATCACGACATTGCCGATACGGACCGTCGGCGTGGTGCGCCGCTGCACGACAGCGACCAATGGGCGCTCGCTCAGCCGAGACCGAGCTGCGACACGAACCGGTGCCACTCACCCGGCGTCACGGTGCCGTCGAGCCGAAGCGGCTCGAGTGCGGCCATGATTTCCGCGCGGGTGCCGGAGATCTGCCGGTCGCGCAGCTCACTCACCATCCGTGCGAACTTGTGCTCATACTCGTGCTGGTTGAGTTCGCCGCTCTTGAACGCGGCAGACAGTTTCGCGAGCTCCTGAGCGGCACGTGCGGGGGGGATCGGCGTCAGCTTGTCGGACATGCATTCTCCTGGAAGTGGCAACGGGCCGAACGACGGCAGGAAGCTATGGCCCGCCGCCCCGCCTGAGAAGGTCAGGCCCTGGCGGCACAGGGCGAGGCGCATGGGAGCTCCAACAGGGTGAGAGTCGACCATCGACCATCGACCGATTCGTCTTCACACATGCTCCAGCAACAACTCCAGTTTCTTCCTCAAATCGGCCAGCTGTTTCGACTTGAACGCGGTCTTCGTCTCCTCGAGCACGTCGATCGCCTCCTGCACTGCGGCATGGAGCTGCGCCCCCCGGGGGCAATTCATCAATTGGCAGGCGTGCTGCTCCACCTGTTGACCGCTGAGCGCGTGACTGAGATTTTCGAGATCGTTGAGCGACCCCATCACATTGCGCAGGGTGAGCGCCAGAAACGTGTCCACGCTGGGCGACGCCCCAGTGGTGCCGACCGCCTTGGTCGCCGCGACCTGCTCGAAGTCTTCGCGCCACTTGGCCATCCGTTCCTCGGCCCGGCGCATCGCGCGGTAGCTGCGAAAGCGCGCTACCGACGCGTCCACTCTCGCGAGCAGGTCGGCAAACTGCACCGGCTTGAGCAGGTACGCCGACACCGGCAGCTCGATCGATGCCATCGCGGAACGGGTCGACGGAAACCCGGTGATGATGATGACCGGCAGCCCACCGGCGATGTTGGCGACTTCACGAATCAGGCGGAGTTCTTCGTTGCCCGGCATTTCGAGGTCGCTGATCAGCAGGTCGTACTGCGTGGCAGCGACTCGCTCCAGCGCGGTGCCGCCATCGGGCACCGTATCAACCTCATAGCCTTCACGACGCAGCAGGTCGGCGGTGGCGGCGAGAAAGGTCGGTTCGTCATCGGCGATGAGGATGCGACCACGTGTCGCCATGGCGGTGTCCCTGGAGTCTATGTGAGTGGGAGGCTGACGCGGAACTCCGCTCCGCCACCCGGTGCGTCCTGCACTTCGATCCCGCCACCCATCGCCTGAATGGACCGCCGGACCAGCGCGAGCCCCAGACCCATCCCGCCGGTGGTGAGCCGGGTCTTGGTGGTGACGAACGGCTCAAAGATGCGCTCGCGCATGTCTGGCGGCACGCCCGGCCCCTGATCGCGCAC
>JANMSC010000214.1:0-2460 GCA_031388885.1 Gemmatimonadales bacterium
GATGAGGTTGAAGACGGCCAGCGACACATTGACCCAAACCAAGCGGCCGAGGACCGTCTGGAACGTCAGTGGCTGAGACCAGTCGGCCGACAGCGGCCGCGACAGCATGCGGGCGACCAATGTCGGCAGGAGGGCCAGAACCACGTTCACGGCGGGGCCAGCGATCGCCACTAGGAGTTCGCGGCGTCGTCGAACACGCGGCGCCGGGCCTCTGCTCCCGGGGTGCGGGTCTCGTGCCGTCAGGAGTCACGCCGTTAGGCGGCGCCCCCCCACTGCGCCAGTATCTGCGCGAGGTCTACCCCAGGCGCGATAAGGCAGATGTGCCCATGTCCCTGGAGCACGTGCAGCCTGGCGTCTGGGACTCGCTCAATCATGTACCGCGCCTGCTCCACCGACGGCACGAGATGGTCGCCGTCGGAGGCGACGAACAACGTCGGCGCCGAGATGCGGTGCAGGTCGGGCCGCATGTCGTACTGCTTCAGGATGCGCAGGCGGTTCATGTACCCCTCGCGCGTGGTGTAGCGCATCTCCTGCAGGAAGCGATGGAGTTCCGTGCGATGCGTGTAGCGCGAGTGCATGCGGAACGCCGTCAGGCGACGAACGAGCGCCATCGTTCCCCAGGGAACGAGGCGCAGGGCGACAAGCGCGGCGTCGAGGCGATGCTGCGGGAGGAAGCGGGGGAACGAGTTGACCACCACCAGCGCCCTGACCAACTCCGGGTGCCGGACGGCGAAGCTCATGGCCAGCGTCCCCCCAAACGATTCGCCGCATATGACGGCGGGCGCCCCGTTGGGTGTCATCCCCCGCACCAGTTCGGCGAGGTCCTGCACAAGGATGTCCATGTCCGCAGCGCTGTCGCGCAGGACGAAGGTCGCCACCCGGTAGGTCGGGGCGAGGAGGGGGACTTGGGCGTAAAAGAGTCGCCCGGTCCCATCCATCCCTGGGACAAGGACGAGGGGGGAACCCGTCCCCTCGATGTGGTACGCCCGGACAGCGTCTCCCTTGGTGGGGGCGGCGTCCGGGAAACCACTCTGGCCTTCGTGCGAGGAGTTCCGCATTGTCGAGTACGCGGCGCCCAGACATGCCGCCGTGAGAGGATTCGCGCTGTGACCGGAGTCGGGACCATGCCTTCCGAATATCGTCGATCCGCCATTCCGCCGAAGCCGCCGCCACCCCACGGAGCGCTGCGGCAACCGTATCCGTCAGCCGCAGGGCGGGATCCCGCGTGGCGCCGTGCCGCCCGCGTGGCATGGGCGGTGTCCAGCTATCTGGTGGTCCAGTCTCTGTTGCTTGGGGTAGCGGCGCTTCCGGGTGCCGTGGCGCTGCAATGGGTCACGCCGCACCTCCCCGAAGCAATGTGGGGAAAGGTGGTCGTTCTCGCAGTCGGGTTCTTCCCGACGTACTTGCTGTCCGCGCTCACGCTCATGACCGCGACCTCCCTCGCCGTCCGCGCGCTCGGGTGGGGTACATCTTCCGGACTGGTCATGCCGATTGCCGACTTCGATTGGCCACTGCTCCGCTGGGCGCGCCGAGGGATGTGTACGCACGTGGTGCGCCTCCTGGTGGGGACGCCCACGCGTGGCACTCCGCTGTGGGGGCTCTTTCTTCGAATGAACGGCACCCGAATGGGACGGCGCGTCTGGATCAACAGCACCGCTATTGTCGACCACGAACTCCTGGCCTTCGGCGACGACACCGTGGTGGGGCACGACGTACACCTGTCCGGTCACACGGTGGAGGCGGGCTGCGTCAAGACAGGCACGGTGCGTGTAGGGTGCGGAGTGACGATCGGCGTCGGTGCCGTGATCGGAATCGACGTTGACATCGGCGACCACTGCCAGGTGGGGGCTCTCAGCTTTGTTCCCAAGTACAGCCGACTGGAGGCGGGCGGGACGTACGGCGGGATTCCCGTACACCGCCTGGAGCACGAGGTCGGCGCGCCGAAGGTCTAGGCTACCGCGCGCCATCGCTATACCGGAGTGAAGAGCGAAAACAGGATAGCGGCCCGGCTGCGACAGGCAGCGCGGCCAACGATCAGCAGTGGGCGCGTCCCTAACTGGGGCGGTGTAGTACCCCCTCACATCGGCACCGTGGCCAGAGGGACACACTTCTTACGACGCCATGATGTCGCGCCTCCTCGCGACCAGCCGTCCGCCCGACCGCAGAGGTCCCACGACCCGGACTATGCCGAGCCGCAGGAGTTGCGAGCCCTTACGCGTTCTTCGTGAGTCTTTGTGCTAGACCCATGATCTCAATCGGCACGGCGAGCACGACGGTGTTCGACGCCGTCGGGCCGAGGCCGTCGATGGTTTGCAGAGTGCGGAGCTGCATGGCACCGGGGCTGGCAGCCATGGTCGCCGCAGCGGCCGCCAGGTTGTCCGCCGCGAGTTTGTCTCCTTCCGCCTTGGTGATCGTCGCCCGTTTCTCACGCTCGGCCGACGCTTGCCGCGACATGATCTT
>JANMSC010000439.1:0-1935 GCA_031388885.1 Gemmatimonadales bacterium
GACGCCGTCGCCGCCCGCCTGTTGGCGAATGCGTGGGCTGCTGGCGCCGGGCCCGGTGACGATGATCTGGTGATCGATCTGGACTCGACGATCTGTGAGGTTCACGGCCGCGCCAAGCAGGGCGCCGCGTACGGCTACACGAAATGTGGCTCTTGTGCTGTATCCGTGGGCGCGTTCAGGCGGCTGTTCGGCCGGGGAGGGGTGGGCAGAGACCACCGAGGTCGAGCATTGCGAGAGCGACGAGCGCTTCGGGTGAGCGGAACCCGAAGGCGATGCGGGTGAGCAGACGCAGTTTTGTGTTCACGCTCTCGACGCGTGCATTCGAGAGGCCGTGGGTGAGCGCGGCCTCGATCCCGGGACGGTGTTTGGTGATCGACTTGGCGAGTTTCACGAAGGATGGGATGCGGCATCGGCGGGCCCATTTCAGCCAGCGGTCGAGGAGCGCGATGCCGGCCGCGCCTTTGAGTGCGAACACTTGGCGGAGCTGCTCTTTCAACAAGTAGGCGCGGTAGAGCCGCTTGTTCGTCTCGGCGATCTGGGCGAGCTTGGCACCTTGGCGTTCGGTCAGATCCTCAGGGTTCTTCCACAACGCGTAGCGGGCACCCTTCAACTCTTTGGCGACTGCTTTCTGCCCGTCCTTGCGTGCCGTGTTCCACACTTCGCGGCGGACCTCGTCGAGAGCTTTGGTGGCCCATTGCACGGTGTGGAACGGGTCCAGGCACAACTCGGCGTTGGGGCAGCGGGCGGCGACCACGACCGCGATCCACTCCGCGGCGTCAGCGCTGACCAGGGTGATCTTGGCGCAACGGTCTTCGCCGAGACGGTCGAAGAACTTCCCCAACGTCTCTTTGTCACGGCCAGGACAAGCCCACAACAAGACCCCGGTGTCATCGTCGACGACCACGGTCAGATACTTGTGGCCACGCTTGTAGGAGATCTCATCGATCCCGATCCGGGCCAGATCGGCGAACCGGTCAGTGCCGGCTTCGGCGTCGGCGACAACCCCGGTCACGATCGAGCCGACCGTGCGCCACGCGATCCGCAACAGATCACGCACCGCCGACTTCGAGCAATGCGTCACCAGCCACGCCGCAGTGTCATCAAACGCGTACGTGTCACCGGCACCTGCGCCGCGATCACCCCATGCTCGCAACAGCGGACCCGCGGCGCATCCGCCTCCACGTACGCCCGGATCGTGCCCAGATCCAAGGTTCGCCACCGGCGCCGACCATCACCCTGGTCATAACCCGGGCATCGCTTCCCGCACCGCCCGCACCTTCGCTTGGCGCCCTTGCGCGGGCGGACCGAGACCACGATGCACCCTTCGGCCTCGTCGAAGTCGACATACTCCACGACGGCTTTCACCAGCCCGAGCAGCCGAGCCCATAACATCGTCGATCGCACCCCGTTTACCTCCCACGTTCTGGACCTTCAAGAAGCTCAGAAACGTAGAAAGGCAACGGGGTGCAACCGCGGATGGTCTTACAAAGCCACCCACGGATCAGTCACAAGAGCCACTAGGCTAAGGAGACGAGCCGATAGGCGAGGCGACCAATCGTTACGGTGCGCTATTTCGACTGCGCAGCAGGCGAAATGAAAACTCCGGCACAAACAATCCTCGTCTATCCGCTGAGCCTCTGAGTAGCCAATCGCGTCAGCGGTCAGCCCCCGGTCGTCAGCAGGTAACCGAGGAACATTGCTGCGAGTGCAGCGAGTAGGCCGAGCGCTCCGCCGAGCGCCAACGCAGCCTTCGATCGTCCGATCTGGTGTACCGCTGCGGCGGCACCACTCGTGATCGCCAAAGCAATCTTGAGGAACAGCGTGATCTGATACTCGGTCGTCGTGTCGGACACGTTGACTTCAGCAACATTCCAGAATCCGGTGAGTATGACTATAGCGAACGCCGGCCACGCCACACGAGCGTACGCTCGCGCT
>JANMSC010000472.1:0-6527 GCA_031388885.1 Gemmatimonadales bacterium
TACGACGGCGTGATCCTTCACGCCGGACACTGTGCAGCCGCCGAACTTGAGCACGAGTGACGAATCATCGCGCGCGATACGTTGCACCGCCACGGTTTGCCACCGCGATTCTGCCGGTGTGCCGTGCTTCGTGATAACGTCGAGCACGATCGCCCGGTCGGCGCTCGGAGCGAGCGTCGTCACTTCTGCCACGACCCATGAACTATTGCGCCGTGCTCGCCTCACACGTAATCGCCCGGGTGTCGATCGACTTGAAACTGCGTGTCGCGGTATCGGCGCGCCATGCCCGACGCGTCACCGTCTCGGCGTCGCGTCCGAGGGCTACGACGGCGTGATCCTTCACGCCGGACACTGTGCAGCCGCCGAACTTGAGCACGAGTGACGAATCATCGCGCGCGATACGTTGCACCGCCACGGTTTGCCACCGCGATTCTGCCGGTGTGCCGTGCTTCGTGATCAGGTCGAGCACGATCGCCCGGTCGGCGCTCGGAGCGAGGGTCGTCACTTCTGCCAGGACCCATCGCCCACTCCCTCGATCGGACGCATCGATCAGGTAGCTCCCGACCTCGCGAATTCCAGCGCGGGGCGGCTGCTCCGCCCCGATGAGCGCATCGATGGGATCCGTCGGCGATGGCGTCGTGGTCGCCGACGTACCGCCACAGGCTGCAAGCGCAAGCGCGAGGAGAGGAAATCGGGGCATTGGTCAGCGGTCCCTCGGGAGAAGAGACTCAGTTCTCTCGAAGGGGGACGCGCCGCAGGGAGCCGTCTCGCACCTCACCGTCGTCGTCGCCGCCCGTGAACAGGGTGCAGTGGTTCGTCAGTGACGACCAGGGTGCGAACCGAAACGTCGTCGGCAGGAACGAACTTGCGCAACGTCGGTAGCCACGACGGGACGCCTCGCCGGTACGCCTCGTACTCACGGCCGAACACCCGCACCATATCGCGCTCTTCGCTGGGTCGCACGCCGAGCGTCCACACCGTGAACCCGATGACGACATAGGCCACGAGCAGGTACGACCCGCCGTACAGCGCAACGGCCGCGCCCTGTATGAGGGCCGCCAGCGCCATTGGGTTGCGGACCCGCGAGTACACGCCCGCCGTGACCAGCCGATGCGGCGCGGCGAAGTAGAACGGCGTGCCGACGCCCACGATCACGAGCGTGAACGCACCGAGCAGTGAAAACGCTGATCCGAGCGCGAAGAGTTGAACCGCGAGACGGCGGTGTGGCTCGAATCCGAGGGCCGGGTCGTCGAGCCACCAGTGGAACTGCATGGCCAGCCACGGCACGAGCACGAACCCCACGCCCCACAGGAGCGCCAGAGCGGCAAGCGTCCGGATTGCGTTGTATGCCGATCTCGCGGGCGTCGCGCGGCTCGGGCTCACGGTGTGGCCTCATGACTCATGTCGGTCCAGGCACTGGTCACGACGAACCACGCTCCTGTCGCCCTACGTTGAGCGTGTCCGACAGTGGTCCGAGACGCATCGAGTCGCGTGCTCGTTCCGCGAGCTCGGCGTACTTCCGGCGCACGGCGTGGATCTCCTTCTCTTCCATTTCTTCGAGGTCCATCAGGGCTTCCTGCGCACCGTCGACGCAGCGGATCAGTTCATCGAGCTTGATCTGCATGGCTTCGGAATCACGATTCTGGGTGTGCTGGATCAAGAACACCATGAGGAACGTCACGATGGTTGTGCCGGTGTTGATCACGAGCTGCCAGGTATCGCTGTACTGGAAGAGCGACCCCGTAGCTGCCCAAGTGACCACGATCATGAGGGCGACCATGAACGCCGCGGGATGCCCTGTTGCGCGAGCCGTCGCTTTCGAGAATCGACCGAATGCGGAAGCATCCTTGTTCGAGATCATGACGAGGTTCCATGGATTGGAGGGGCGACGACGGGAGCGCACGAATGGACAGTCCCCTGCAGGGCACGGAACGTGCCCGCGAGCGGCGCTGCGATCAACCAGACAAGGAGTGCGGTGACGATGGTGCAGATGAATGCGACGCGGTTGGTCATCGCCACCTGGAGCTGCCAGACGATCGGTGGCACGAGCACCATCGCAGGCACCGCGCTCAGGGCGACCATGGCGATGCGCACTGGTCCCCACGCACCAGGTCGCGTTGCGCTCGCGACGCCCGCCAGTGCGAACGCGGCGGGCCAGGTAACGAGCCACGTCGCGCCGGGCATCGCGACGGCCGCTGCGACACCGAGTCCGGCCCACAGCGCAAGCGAGGCCACCGCCAACTCAGCCGGGCCAAAGCGGCGCGCGGCTCGGCTGAGTGCACCAACTCCGATTACCACCGCGAGCGCGGCGAACACGAGGAAGAACGAGCGCGACGTCTCGATTGTTGGCGACGAGTTCCTCAGGACATGCCAGCCGACGTAAGCCATGAGCCCAGCGACCGTTGCCGTCACGATCATCCCCCCAGCACCGGCGGCGAGGCCGAGCCCACTCAGCGTTCCTCGCCGGGCCCCCACGAGCACCACGACGACTACACCGACGGCCACCGCGATGCTGAGCGGGAGCGCCCATGATACCGGGTAGTACACCAACCCGACGAGTGGCGCCGAGAAGTAGATCGCATCAGGTGCATCGAGGGTGGTCAGGTCGAGCTGGCCAAAGTGCTTCGTCAGCGCCAACGCCCAACTGCCGTGGTGCTGAAGACTCCGTTGGTCGAGTGCGTCGGGGGTGTCTGCTGCCGTGTGATATGCGGTCAGGCCATCGACGAACGCAAAGTTGAGCGCGTGCACACCCGACGCTTCGCGGAGGAACACCGACAGGTCAGTGTCATTCGGCAGGCGCCGATACACCTCACCGGCCAGCGAGTTGGCGCGCGGGTCGGTCGCCACGCGCGCCACTTCGCGGATGAGCGCCGCATTGCCGGGCGACGTCTGGAAGAGAAACGACGGACCGCTGTTGCCGCGCGCATCGAAGTTGAGCACAAGGCCGACCGTGCGCGCCAGCGGATGCCGCATCAGGAGCTGCGCGCCGAGTAAGCCGAGTTCTTCACCGTCGGTGAACACCACGAGGAGGTCGTTCTGGAGTGGGGCCGGACCGATCGCGCGGAGCGTCTCGAGAATCGCGGCGACGCCCGACGCATCATCGCCTGCGCCGGGGGCAACGCGAGCGGCATCGTAGTGCGCGAGCAGGAGCAATGCTGGGCCGGTGCCGACACCCGCCCGCCGCGCGACAATGTTGTGGAGGGCGATGGTGCTCTGGCTGTCGACGGTCGTGCGGCCGGCACCGCTCTGCACGGAGACCGACATGCCGAGCGACGCAAGTTCGATCACCAGGTAGTCGCGCACCACGGCGTGCTGCGGTGAGCCGGCCGGGTGCGGAGCTGCGGCGATCCGACGCACGTGATCCATCGCGCGCTCGGCCGAAAACTGGCCGGTCGGTGCATCGCGTGGCACAACGCCCGGAGGCAGCGTGTGCCGGACGCCGATCGTGCCGGCCGCAACGACGATTGCGATTGCGACCCACGCCACTGTTGTTGCGGCACGCGTACTCAGAGCGCGCTCGGAGCGAGTTCGCGCACCCAGATGTTGCGGAAGCGGACGTTGTGGCCGTGGTCCTGGAGTGAGATCGGGAGACGGTCGGCGTGCGCCGTGTATGGTGCACGCACGCGGTGCGAGGTGGGTCCCTTCAGCACGACGTCTTCATGCACCAGCACGCCGTTGTGGAAGACCGTCATGCGCGCGGGGACGGTGAGGCGCCGTTCAGCGTCGAAGCTTGGACGGCGGAATACGATGTCAAACGCCTGCCATTGGCCGCTCGGGCGCGATGCGTTGACGAGGGGCGGGAACTGACCGTAGATCGCGGCCGCCTGTCCGTCGGCATAGGTCTGGTTGCGGTACGAGTCGAGCACCTGCACTTCGTATCGCCCCATCAGGAAAACGCCACTGTTGCCGCGGTCCTGACCCCGGCCGATGGCGGGTGCGGGTGACATCCATTCGATGTGCAGCTGGACGTCGCCGAAGTGGCGCCTGGTCCGGATGTTACCCGTACCGGGCACGACCTCGATCGCGCTGCGCGACGCCTTCCATCGGGCGGGTGTCACCACCGAATCGGTGCTGCGCCATGCGGCGAGGCCATGCCCGTTGAACAGGACGATCGCGTCGGACGGCGCCTCGACACGCCCAATGCTGGGCGCCGGGGTGATGACGACAGGTCGCGGCCGATCCATGGCGTGCTGCGGCCACTCGGCCTGCTGGGCGCACAGGCCCGAGGCCATGACCACCGTACCGAGCACGGACAGCGCCATACTTACACGACCGAACACGAGCACCTCGGAGCAAACGCGTGGTCTTGGGGATCATACGGACTACGCTGGTGGCCGGGCCGACGTATTATGGGAATCTTAACGCTCGCGACCTGCCGGGGAGAGCCCGTGGCGCCATCGATGGTCTTGTTGCGGAAGGCGTTGCTGGTCATCGTCGTGATCGGGCTCGTGGGAACTGGGGTGGAACTGCTGCTCCTGGAGCATTTCGATGGCTGGGAGCAGTGGATCCCGCTGGCGCTGTTCGGCGCGGCGCTGTTGGTGCTCGGATGGTACGGTGTCGGGGGTGGTGGCCCGAGTGTGCTGGTGCTTCGGGGCGTGATGGGCCTGTTCGTCGTGATCGGCGTGGTCGGTATCGTCCTGCATTATCGGGGGAACGTCGAGTTCGAGCTTGAGATGGAACCGATGCTTCGTGGCATGGCGCTGTTCAAGGCCGCAACGATGGGTGCGACGCCCGCCCTGGCACCGGGCGCGATGGTACAAATTGGCTTGATTGGGCTTGCCTGGACCTGGCGGCACCCGGTGCTCCGCGCCGGTGGCGATCATCCTTTCACAATGGAATCCTGACATGAAGACGATGCGTTCCCTGGTGTTTTCCACCCTCGTCGTACTGGTCGCGTTGTCGGCTGCGTGCGCGCAAACTGTCGCGTCGCCCGCGCTGGTTGACCCGAATACGGCCACCGAACAACAGCTCGCGGCGCTTCCCGGCCTTGATGTTGCGAAGGCCGGGGCCGTGATCGTCGGACGACCCTACGCGACACCAACGGCGCTAGATGCCGTGCTTGCCGCGCAGGGCCTGACCAGCGAACAGCGCACCGCGGTGTATGGCAAGTCGTTCGTTCGCATCGACCTCAACACTGCGACCGACGCCGACATGATGTTGATCCCCGGCCTTGGCCCGAAGATGCTGCACGAGTTCAAAGCGTACCGCCCGTACAAGGCGATCGCGCAGTTCCGGCGCGAGATCGGGAAGTACGTGGATGAGAAGGAAGTGGCGCGGTTGGAGGGGTATGTGCGGGTGGACTGAGCGACGGGAAGCACGATCACCTGCCCCTGCCTCCCCCACGCGGCCCACCACCCCGCGGTGGTGCTGGCGCTGGCGCGGAGCCCGCTGCGGCCTTCCGCGCCGCCTTCGCCTTCTGTGATTCCCGTTCCTTCGCCTTTCGCGCGCGGATCTCGGCGATCCGCTCGGCGATCGGGATCTCGAGCTTCGCCTCGGCCTTCGCGCTGTAATTGAAGTCCGGCACCGTGACGCGCGGGAGGCGCTTGCCGACTGCACGCTCGATGGCGCGGAGCTCACCCTCTTCCTCGGGCGCGACGAACGTAAAGGCATCGCCGGTGGCCTCGGCGCGCGCGGTGCGGCCGACGCGATGGATGTAATCGGCCGGCACCATCGGCACGTCGAAGTTGACGACGTGGCCGAGCTCTTCGATATCGATGCCACGTGCGACGATGTCGGTCGCGACGAGCACGCGATACTTGCCGCTCTTGAATCCGGCGAGCGCTTCAGTGCGCTGCGGTTGTGATCGGTTGCCGTGAATGCGCTCGGCGGCGACGCCGTTCTTGACGAGGAACGCCTGCAACCGGTTGGCGCGGTGCTTGGTGCGGGTAAACACCAGCGCTTCCTGCATGTCGGCGTGCTTCAACAGGTGGAGGAAGAGCGACGACTTCAATTCCTGGGGTACCGGATAGATCGCCTGGGTGATGCCGACTGCCGGCTTCGACTGCCGTTCGAGGTTGACGGTCGCAGGGTTCTTCAACATCTCGCGAATGAGCGTGACGATCTCCTTCGGCATCGTCGCCGAAAAGAAGAGGGTCTGGCGCTTGACGGGCAGGTGTTTGAGCACGCGGCGGATGTCGGGGAGGAATCCCATGTCGAGCATCCGGTCGGCCTCGTCGAGCACGAGATACTCGATGCCGGGCAGCTTGGCGTAGGGTTGCCGGAAATGGTCGAGCAGGCGACCGGGTGTGGCGACCAGGATATCGACGCCACTGCGGAAGGCGTGTTCCTGCGGCCCCATCCCGACCCCGCCAAACACGGCGGCTGCGGTGACGGGCGTGTGGACCGCCATCGCATTGCAATCCTCGACGATCTGCGCCGCAAGCTCCCGAGTGGGGGTGAGCACGAGCGCGCGCGTGGTCCGGCGCGGCTTGTCGATCAACTGGTGGAGGATCGGGAGCAGGAACGCGGCCGTCTTGCCCGAGCCCGTCATGGCGCAGGCGAGGACGTCCTTGCCAGCCATCGCCGGC
>JANMSC010000004.1:0-2054 GCA_031388885.1 Gemmatimonadales bacterium
CTCCGAGTCGGCGCTCAAGGCGACGCACTTCATCGAGCTGTGCAACTTCCGGGGCATCCCGCTGGTGTTTCTGCAGAACGTGACCGGCTTCATGGTGGGGCGGCAGGTCGAGCGCGGCGGCATCGCGAAGGACGGCGCGAAAATGGTGAGCGCGGTCGCCAACTCCGTGGTCCCGAAATTTACCGTCATGACCGGCGGCTCGTTCGGCGCCGGCAACTACGCCATGAGCGGCCGCGCGTACGACCCGCGTTTTCTCTGGATGTGGCCGAACGCGCGCATTTCGGTGATGGGCGCGGAGACCGCGGCCAGCGTGCTGAGCACCGTCAAGCGCGACCAGCTGGCGCGCGAAGGCAAGGTCCTCGACGCCGCCGCGGAGCAGGCGATCCGCCAGCCGATCGTCGACAAGTACGAGACCGAAGGATCGCCGTACTACTCGACCGCCCGTTTGTGGGATGACGGGATCCTCGATCCGATCGAGACCAGGCCGACGCTGGCGCATGCCCTGTCGGTGGCGTTCAACGCGCCGGTGCCGCCGCCGAAGTTCGGCGTGTTCAGGATGTAGTGGGGCTGGGGCCCCACGCGGATTAAATGATGAGCGAACCGACGTACATCCAGCGGCGGCGTGACCGGGGCGTGGAATATCTCGTGCTGAACCGGCCCGAGGTGCGCAACGCGCTCAACGAGGACATGATGGCCGAGATGGCGGAGTGGGCGCGCCGCACGGGGGCCGATCCCGACGTGCGCGCGGTGGTCATGACCGGCGCCGGACCGTCGTTCTGCGCGGGCGCCGATCTGGCGTGGATGACGAAGATGGCCGGCTACACTCGCGACGACAACGTGAGCGACGCCCGCGATGCGGCGGCGATGTTCGAAGCCATCGACACGCTGCCCGTGCCGGTCATTGTGCGGGTGCACGGCGGTGCGATTGGGGGCGGCGCGGGCCTCGTCGCAGTGGCCGACATAGCGCTCGCCGATGAAAGTGCCACATTCGGGTTCACCGAGGTCAAGCTCGGGCTCATTCCCGCGATCATCGCGCCCTACGTGCTCGCGAAGATCGGCCTGTCTGCCGCGCGCGAGCTGTTCGTCACCGGCCGCCGCTTCAACGCCGAGCACGCGCGCGAGATCGGCCTCGTGCATGCGGTCGTCGCGACCGATCAGCTCGATCGAACCGTCCAGCAGTGTCTCGTCGAGATCCTCGCGAACGGCCGCGAAGCCATGACGGCAGCCAAAACGCTGCTTCGCCAGATTGCGAACCGCCCGGTGGACGCCGTCACGCCGCTCACCACGGAGGCGATCGCCATGCGCCGCGTGTCGGCGGAAGCGCAAGAGCGGATGGGCGCGTTCCTGAAGAAGACGTAGGAACGCGAGTCGACAGGCGACAGTGATCAGTCATCAGTCGTCAGTCGACAGTCGTCAGTCGACAGTCGATGTTGCGGGACCTAGCCTCGCTGCCTGCGGTCGGTGGCACGGAGGTGCTTGATGAGGCCGGTCAGCATCTTGGCAATTTCTTCGTACTTGCCAGTAAGTTCGCTCAGCTCTGCTTCCTCCAGATACCTCCTACCGTGCGCCACAGCGAAGAGCGCTCGTACTTCCTGGCTCGAGCCACGTGCGATGAAGAGGTATCTTGCAAACTGCCGGTCGCTTTGTTGGCCAAAGCCTTCCGCTATATTGGCGGGTACCGCCGCCGACGCCGAGCCGAGCTGGCTCCGGAGTTCGCAGTCCTTGCGTACTATTTGCCGCGCCAGGAACTCAGAAACTGCGCCGCACGCGGCAAGAGACTTCCGATATACGACGAGTTCATCAATAGAGCGCGCAATCATGCAACTCGCAAGGCATGACTCGTGCCCGACTGGATGACTGTCGACTGTCGACTGATGACTGCCGACTGCCGACTATCGACTGACGACTGTCGCGACTATAATTCCCCCCGTGCACGGTATTGCCGTTCTTGATGCGGGCGGGCAGTACTGCCATCTGCTCGCACGGCGCGTGCGAGAGGCCGGCATTCAGAGCCACGTCCTGCCGATCGACACCAACGCCGAAGCGCTTGCCGG
>JANMSC010000011.1:0-3709 GCA_031388885.1 Gemmatimonadales bacterium
TACCGGGATGGGGTGTTCAGCGATTGAATCCCTGCTACGATCAGCCCGACACAGAGCGCCGAAACCGCGACGCCGACGATGAGTGATCCGCGCCGCAGCCGATCAGTCGAAAATGAGAGCCACCCAGCTCTGGCCAGAAGCAGCGCCGCGACCGGATGATACGCGTGACCTATCCACAGCGTGGTCTGGTGCAGGGCGAAAGCAAGAAACACTTGCAGACAGTTTGCGGTTGCAACGACCGCGAGCCACCACGCGAACGCCCGCGCGGTTGAACCCGGAGCCGAACACCGAATCGCGATTGCGGCGACGACGACGCTGACAAGCGCATACAACGGTCCGACCCAGTACACCCAACTTGTCATAGGGGCTGGAGCGGCGAGTCCTTCGGGCAGAAGATCGGGCATGGCAACGCCTCTTCCGCGATCGTCCCACTCGTCAAGTCGTTGCCCGCCGCATCGGTCCCTACCACCACCAACGTCACCTCGCCCTTCTCCTTCTGGGCCATGTAAATGCGTACGCCGGCGCAGTCGCTCTGCTTCAGCATTTCATCGACGATCCCACGCGAGAACTTCCAGGCGCGGGTCGCAGTGGGCTGGGCGTCCTGCCAGCGGTGGGTGAGCTTGATGGCGTCGGCGAGCGAGATGTGGTGATCGCGGTCTGACACGGGGTGCCCCAATGTTGAAGGATGTCAACAGAGTAGGGGCGCGGGGGCGTTGGCACCAGCCACGGCGGTCCTTCTCGCCCCTACCGCCACCACCCATCGCCTGCCACCAGCTCCTGCACCACATCCTCGCTGGTGCGATCCGCCGCCTCGGCCGCGAAGTTGGTCATCACGCGATGGCGCAGCACCGACATCGCGACGCTCCGCACGTCGTCAAGGTCTGCTTGCGGCCGGCCGTCCATCGCGGCACGCGCCTTCGCGCCGAGCACGAGATACTGCGACGCACGCGGACCCGCGCCCCACTCGACAAACTCGCGGATCAGCGGTGGCGCCTCGCCTTCGTTGGGACGCGTCATGCGCGCCAGCGTCACCGCGGCCGCAATCAATGACGGCGACACCGGAATCCGGCGTACCATCGATTGCATCGCCGCCAGCGTTGGCCCATCGAGCACCGGCGTGATCGTAGTGTGTCGCACCCCGGTGGTGCTGGTCACGATCTCTTCCTCTTCCGATCGCGAGGGATACGCCATGCGCAGCTCGAGCATGAATCGATCGAGCTGCGCTTCGGGGAGGGGATACGTCCCTTCCTGCTCGATCGGGTTCTGCGTCGCAAGCACAAAGAACGGTGCCGGCAGCGAGTAGGTCTGCCCTGATACCGTGACATTGCGTTCCTGCATCGCCTGCAGCAGTGCCGCCTGGGTCTTGGGCGGCGTGCGGTTGATCTCGTCGGCGAGCACGACCTGCGCGAAAATCGGTCCGTGTACGAACCTGAAATGTCGCTTGCCGGTGGCAGGGTCTTCCTCGACCAGCTCGGTGCCCGTGATGTCGCCCGGCATGAGGTCAGGCGTGAACTGCACTCGATTGAACGAGAGGTTGAGCGCCTCCGCAAGGGTCGAGACCAACAGCGTCTTGGCCAGGCCAGGCACTCCCACCAGCAGGGCGTGCCCGCCACCAAGAATCGCGGTCAACACGCCGTCGACCGCGTCACGTTGTCCCACGACGCGCTCGGCGACCTGCGCGCGAAGTTCGCTCACGGCCGTGGCGAGGCGCTCGAGCTGCTGGACATCGTCGATGGGGCCAGCGGCGAGAGAGGACATGAGCTCGAGGGTCTGAGTGACAAACGAAGTGTGGTCGGAAAGATAGACGCCCGCCCATCGCAGAAGGTTTCCCGGCTGCGGGATTCTGCCCGCCAAAGGCCGTTGCAACGGCATTTCTTTGCTTGCGATTTATTTCACAGGCTCCTATTTTCCGCGCCGTGACGCGCCAGAACGACGACGAGACGGCCCGGGGGATGGGGCAGGGGTACGCGCTGCTGACCATCGGGATTACGTTCGCCCTGACGCTCACTGGCGCCGTGCTGGCTGGGCTCTGGGCGGACCGCCGGCTCGGCACGACGCCGCTCTTTCTGGTGCTCGGAACGGTGTTTGGTATGGCGATGGGCGGCTTCTGGATGGCGCAGAAGCTTCGGGTGCAGCGGGGGAGTCGCGACGCTCCGAAATGAGGCGGTGGAGGGCCAGCGCCGCCGCCTCCGAGTCGGTGTGGTGGCCATGATCGCGGCGGCCGGAGTGGCGACCGCGATCTGGGGTGTCGGGAGCGCGCTCCCCGCGCTCGCGTTCGGGGCCGTGGCGGTCGGGCTGCAACTGCTCGCGGCGCGACAGATGGCTCGCACCGGGCTGCCCGCCGGACCTGACCACATGAAGGTGTACGTCGTGGGCGTGCTGTTGCGGCTTGCTGGCGTGTTGCTGTTTGCAGTCGCGGTGACAGCGGAGCCGGAGCGGTTTCCCGCCCTGCCGAGCGCGCTGGGTTACCTGGGCACCGTCCTTCCGTTGTTGTATCTGGAGACTCGACTGACACGATGAGCGACAGTCCGAAGTTTGATATTGGCGAGATGATTTTCCACCATACGGGGGATGCCCACGAGCTCGATTTCGAGCCGCTGGGGATCATTCACCTGCCGCGCTGGGATCCGATTCATCTGGGATCGTTCACGGTAGACCTGTCCCCTACCAAGCACGTCGTATTCCTCATCCTCGCCGCGGTCATCGTGTACACGATCATGGCCGTGACAGCGGCGGGCGTGCGCAAGGCGCGCGACGAGGGTCGCGCGCCCCGCGGCTTTGTGGGCGCGATGGAAGCGTTCGTGCTCTGGGTCCGCAACGAGATTGCGATCGCCAACATTGGCAAGGAAATGGGCCCGCGGTATGCACCGCTCATCATGGCCTTCTTCTTCTTCATCCTGACCTGCAACCTCCTGGGCCTTCTGCCGTGGGGCGCGTCGCCGACCGGCAACCTCGCCGTCACCGGTGCGCTGGCCCTGATCGCGTTTGTCGTGATCGAGGTCGGCGGAATGATCAAGCTCGGCTTCAAGGGCTACATGGGGACCATCTTCCCCCACATCGAAGGACTGCCGCCCGCGGGGACGATGATCCTGTCGATCGGGATGGCGCCGATCGAGTTCATGTCGAAGCTGGTGAAGCCGTTTGCACTGATGGTACGTCTCTTCGGCAACGTCACCGCCGGCCACTTCGTGATCCTGGCACTCTTCGGGATCGTGTTCATGTTCGGCGACCTCGGTGTGCTGAGCTGGGGCCTGGGCATCACGACCGCCGTGGTGGTCCTCGGCGTGATGTGCCTCGAACTGCTCGTCGCCGCGTTGCAGGCGTATGTGTTCGCGATGCTCACGGCAGTGTTTATCGGGTTGATGCAGCATGAGCATTAGCAAGAAGAAGTCGACAGTCGACAAGTAGCACGGGACGCACTGTCATCCCGACCCCCGAGACGCCGTGAAGCGTCGACGAGGGGTTGAGGAATGACAAAGAGACGTCCACCGCCGCCCCGCGCATCCCGTGGCGTCCGGTTACCAGCGGCGAAATACGCCGGCTGCGGAGGTTGGACCCAACGGTCCGCCGACCTCCACCGCACGACCCCGTTCCGGAAGAAACGGGATCCCGTGCGAGCGATGCGCTCACTGACTGATCTTCCAATACGAATGGAATGACGACCATGCTGAACATGCTCATGCAGGCCGCCGCGATGTCAGACGCCGCC
>JANMSC010000016.1:0-21461 GCA_031388885.1 Gemmatimonadales bacterium
CTATCGTCGACCTGCTGACCAAGGCCGACCTCGAAACGCTCCGCGGCAAGCTCAGGGGGATGGCGGTGCTGGCGACGCCACCGGCGACGATTGACATCGTCGCGATGACCAACGGCGTGCCACGGCGCACCGAGGCCGAGCTCAAGGCGCTTGAGGAGACGGTGATCGTGCCGGTGCGTCCGACTGCCGCGCGCGCCGTACGCAACTCCGAGCTCCTCACGCCCGAAGAGAAGATGGCGTTCTACAAGGCGGAGGGCGTCATCGCTGTACTGCAGAGTGAGAGCGGCTGGCTCGGAGCGGTGCGCGGCTTCTCGCGCCCCGGGTCACGCACCGATCAGTGGTCCCGCGCCGGCGACCTCGCCGCACCGGTGATCATCGCGATCACGCCCGAGCACTACAACCGGATGTACCGCATTCTCCGGCGCGACATCCCGGTGAAGGTCGAGATTGAGGTGCGCAATCGGATCGGCGAGCGCGTCGAGCAGGCGGTCAACCTCACGGCGGAGATCCCCGGAAGCGATCTCGCAAGTGAGGTTGTGATGATTGGCGCGCACTTCGACACCTGGCACGCCTCGCCCAACGCGAGCGACAACACGTCGGGCGTGGCGGTCGCCCTTGAGGCGATGCGCATCCTCAAGGCCGTTGGTGCCAGGCCGCGCCGCACCATCCGCGTCGCGCTCTGGAGCGGTGAAGAGCAGGGGTTGTACGGCTCGCGTGCCTACGTGGCGAAGCACTTCGGCGACCGACGGAATCCGAAGCCCGACTACGACAAACTCTCCGCCTACTTCAACCAGGACTACGGCTCGGGGCAGCACCGCGGCATCTACCTGCAGGGGAACGAGCACGCGCGTGCGATGCTGACCGCATGGATGCAGCCGTTCCGTGACCTGGGCATGACGGCCGTCTCAAACCAGAGCGTCGGCAGTACCGACCACGTGCCATTCGACGACGCGGGGCTGCCAGGCTTTCAATTCCTGCAGGATCGCACGCCCGGCCAGGGCGGTCACAGCAACCTCGACTTCTTCGACACCATCCAGGGCGACGACCTGATGAAGAACGCCGTGATCATGGCGAGCTATGCATACCATGCAGCGATGGCAGACCAGAAGGTGCCGCGGAAAGTGATCCGGTAAACACGATTATCTATTATCGATGATCGACCATCGATCATCGACAACACCGGCTCTACAGGGTGCGCTTCCTTGCCCGTTCAGCGCGCAGGGCATCATACGCGATACCAACCCACACGTCGGGCTTGATGAACCCCTGGCCCCATACGGCGTCGTACTCGCGCATCGGCTTCGCCGCAATGACCGCTTCCCGGGTTTTTCCCGCCGCAAGCATCTTGCCGATACGCGCGCGCGTGGTGACCAGCACACCGCGATAGGCGACGAGCTCAGCACGACCAGACACCGCTCCGTGCCCCGGAATGATCTTCGTTGCCGGGCCGGCGAGCTGCAGGATGCGGTCAACGGCCGCGATCACTCCGCTCAGTCGCCCGCCGCTGGAGACGTCGATGAACGGGTACATCCCGTTGAAATAGAGGTCACCAGCATGAATCACGTTCGCGCCAACGAAATGGATGACCGCATCGCCGTCGGTGTGCGCCGGAGCGACATGAAACACGCGGATCTCGTCGCCGTTCCAATGAAACGTGACGCCGTCCGCGAAGGTGACGACAGGCAGCGCCCCCTTGGGCGATGGGGCGACCGAATCCCCCAACGCCGCGATGAATTGTTGGGTGCTCATCCGCTTGCGGACGTTGTCGTGCGCGATGATGATGGCTCCCCCTTCGCCCATGTGCTCGTTGCCTTCGGTGTGATCGGCGTGCCAATGCGTGTTGACAACGAAGCGCACCGGTCCGGTGGTCTGCGCCGCGATAGCCACCTTGATCCTGTCCGTCAGCGGCGCGTACTGGTCGTCCACGATGAACGCTCCATCGGCACCAACGGACAGACCGATATTGCCCCCGGCTCCCTTGAGCATGAAAATCCCGCGGGCAACAGGGATGGTCTGGATCGTGACGCCGCTGAAATCCTGCTGTGCCGCCGCTGGAACTGCCATGGTCGAGATGACCAACGAGATGGTAAGAAACCGGGTCGATTTCATCGTGGCACATCCATGTATTGGGGAATGTCGCTCCTCGCTTCTCGCTTCTCGCTTCTCGATCACTCGGCTATCTCTGGCACGTCTTGCAATATACCGTCGCCCGGTTGTCGATGTCGTGGGTACTGCTGAGCGGTGTGCCGCAGGTCCGGCACGCCTCACCGCCGCGCCCGTACACGGCAAGGCTCCCCTGGAAACTGCCTGACTCGCCCGCCGACGAGACGTAATCACGAATCGTGCTGCCTTCACTCGCGATCGCCGCCACCAGAATGCGCTGCACCTCGCCGTGCAGCGCCTGCAGGCGCTTGCGCGCGACCTGGCTGGCGCGCCGGCTCGGCCGGATCCCCGCTGCGAACAGCGCCTCATTGGCGTAGATGTTCCCCACGCCCACGACGAAGCGCTGGTTCATCAGGACTTTCTTGATCGCTGCCGTCGAACGACCGAGTCGTTCGGCAAAATCCGCCGCCGAGAACGCCGGATCGAGCGGTTCCGGGCCCAGTCGGGCGGCGTAGGCGTCCCAACCGGATGCATCGAGCCAACGGATGGTGCCGATGCGCCGCACGTCGCGGTACACCAGCCACGAGCCGTCATCGAGGTGGCAACGCAACACCGCGTAGTGTTGCTGCTCCGGCGTGAGCGGGCGCCGAAAGCGGAGCAGGGACCCGCTCATCCCCGGCTGCACTGCCAGCACCCGGTCGTTCATCCACACTAGCGCGTGCTTGGCCCGTCGTTCGACCGCGGTGATTTCGCGGCCGGGCAGCGCACGCAACAACGTCCGCTTCGTCACCCCGTCGAGGATGTTCTCGTGCGAGAGCGCTGCGTCGAGGATCCGGCGACCGACGATGAGTGGCCGCAGCTGACGGACGAGGGTTTCGACTTCGGGGAGTTCGGGCATGACTACTCGATGATCGATGATCGATGATCGATCCGCGATTGCTCGCGCCACCCGATATCGCCGCGCATCTGTTTGCCCGCGAACTCGATGCGCGTCGCAGCGTCACGGCTCATCGCGCGTGCCGCCTCGAACGTCGGCGCGACAGCGGTCACCGCAAGCACCCGGCCACCATTCGTGACCAGGGTGCCGTCGTCCAGCATCCTGGTGCCAGCGTGATACACGGTGACACCATCGGGAAGCTCTGTGGGAATCGTGATCGGATCTCCCTTCTGCGCCGACTCGGGATAGCCGCCGCTCGCCAGCACGGTCGTGACCGCAGCGCCGGGATGCAGGGTGAACGTCGGCAGTTCGAGGCCCCGCGCAGCCGCATCGAGCAGCGCCGTCAAACCCGATTGCACCAATGGCAGCACCACCTCAGCCTCAGGGTCGCCGAGTCGGCAATTGAACTCGACCACATTCGGCGTCCCGTCGGGATGCAGCATGATGCCGGCGTAGAGCACCCCCCGAAACGGAGCGTCCCGACGCTCCAGTTCGGCCAGCGCCGGGAGCAGCACCTCGCGCTCGATGCGCCCGAGCACGGCAGGCGTCGCGATCGCGACTGGTGCGTACGCCCCCATCCCGCCGGTGTTCGGGCCGTGATCGCCGTCGAGCAGCCGTTTGTGATCCTGCGCCGCCGGCAGCATGCGCACTTCGAAGCCGTTGGTGACAGCGAGCACCGAAAGTTCCTCACCCTCAAGAAACGCTTCGATGACGACTTCGTCGCCGGCGTCACCGAACGTGCGCGATCCGAGCATCGCCGTCACCGCTGAGCGGGCTTCGTCGCGCGATGCGCACACCACCGCACCCTTGCCAGCCGCCAGCCCCGATGCCTTGACCACGAGCGGCTCCGCGTGCGCATCGACATACGAGAGCGCTGCCGCAAGGTCGGTGAAGGTCCGGCTCATCGACGTCGGGATGCCGGCTGCCTGCATGACGTCCTTCGCGAATACCTTCGACGATTCGATTCGGGCTGCGGCCGCGCTCGGCCCGAACACGATGTGCCCAGCAGCGCGCAGGCGATCGGCCAGCCCGAGCGCCAGTGGCACCTCCGGCCCCACGATCACGAGGTCGATAGCGTACGCGTCGGCAGCGCCGACGAGATGATCGACATCGTCGGCTGCAATCGGAAGGTTGATGCAGAACGTGGCGGTGCCCGGGTTGCCAGGGGCCACGTGAATGCGGTGCGTCGGATCGTCGGCCGCGAGGGCGAGCGCGATGGCGTGCTCGCGCCCGCCCCCACCGACGATCAGCAGCTTCACGCCTGGCCCTTCGCGCGGGCCTCGTTGAATGCTTCCTTCGCGCGTTCCGCCGCGCGCTTTGCTGCGCTCTTGAGGTGGTCGGCGACCTCGCGAAACTCGTCCTTGTAGTACGAACCCGCGTCGCGCATGTCATCGCGCAACGGACGGTCGCTGGCTTCGGTGCCGCGCCGCACGTATTCACCGCGCAGGATGCGATCGTAGTCACCCGCCTGCACCCACCGCTGCACCTCAGCGGCGCGCACGACATGCATCGGATGCGTCAGCGCGAGCGTGTTGACGATCTTGTAGACGAGGTCGAGACCTTCGTTGGAGGAGGCGTACTCGTTGGCCTGCTGCAGGAACGGCTCGAGGTTGAGATCGCCCGGGCGAATATTCGCGGTGTTGCCCCCGCCGGCCATCTTCATGAAGAGTCGCATCGTCGCGGCAAGATCCTGCGATCCGAGCAGCCCAGCACGATCAGCGGAGAGCTCCGACTTGCGGTACCACTCAAGAAACGCGATCCGCACCGGCAGGAGCACGATGCTCGCAAGCAGCGGTAACGCACCAAACGACACGAGCAACATGATCTCGGCCATCGTCCGGTAGAGCGAATGGCCGCTCATCACGTGTCCGAGTTCATGCGCCAGGAGCACACGCGTTTCGTCGGAGTCGAGGAGTTCAAGTGCCGACGAATGAATCACGATGAACGGGTTGTCGATGCCATAGGCGCCAGCATTGAACACCGGCGTCTGCGTGACGTACAACTCGGGAATGCGCTCCCAGCCGAAGGTCGCGCAGTTCTCTATGTGCTGACCCCACAACAGCGGATATTGTGTCGGTCCAACCCGCACGGCATTGCCCTGGAACAGGAGCCTGATCCCACGCTCCCCGCCGAGCACGCCAAGAATCTTGCGGATCACTTCATCAACGCCCGGCACCGTGCGGAGGGTCTGCAACGCGGCGCGGTCGGCGGGATGTTCCCACGCCACGGCAGCGATATCGGGGAGCGTGACGCGGGGGCGGGCGGCGGGGAGCGTGGTCATCTGGAACCCATGGTTGAAGACGATCCGCCGTACGGCGCTGGGCCCGATGTTGTTTCACCCTGCATCATTACGTGCTCAACGCCTGATCGAGGTCGGCCATGAGGTCGTCCGCGTCCTCGATCCCGACTGAGAGCCGGACCAGCGAGTCGGTCAGGCCCATCTCGTCCCTGAGCGCCTTCGGCACCGAGGCGTGGGTCATCGTGGCGGGTTGTCCGATGAGCGACTCGACTCCGCCGAGCGACTCGGCCAGGGCGAAGACGCGAGTCGCCTCGACCACGCGTCGAGCGCGGGCGGCATCGCCGAGTTCGATCGAGATCATCCCCCCGAAGCCTGACATCTGCCGCTTCGCCAGCTCGTGCTGCGGGTGATCGGGGAGGCCGGGGAAGTACACCCGCTGGATGTCGCGACGCGTGGCAAGCCAAGTGGCAAGCCGCATTCCGTTGTCGCAATGCGCCCGCATGCGCAACGGCAGGGTCTTGATGCCGCGGAGCGCCAGCCAGCAATCAAACGGGCCAGGCACCCCGCCGGCCGCGTTCTGGAGGAAGCCAACCTTCTCGCCAAGGTCATCACGTTTCGTCACGAGCGCACCGCCGATCATGTCGCTGTGACCGTTGAGGTACTTGGTCGTGGAGTGCAGCACGATGTCGGCGCCTAGCGCGAGCGGTTGCTGCAGCACGGGGGTCGCGAAGGTGTTGTCCACGACGAACAGCAGGCCCATCGCCTGCACCATGTCGCCGAGGGCGCGCAAGTCGGCAAGGAACATCATCGGATTCGTGGGCGTCTCGCCGTAGACCATCCGCGTGTTCGGTCGCAGGGCCGCTTCCACGTTACGGATGTCCCGCATGTCGACGAACGTGAACTCGACCCCGAACTGTTCGTACACCCGCTGCATCAGCCGGTGGGAGCCGCCATAAATGTTCGATCCCACGACGGCATGGTCGCCCGAGCGCAGCAGTTTGAGCACGGTGTCGAGTGCCGCGAGCCCCGAGCCGAATGCGAATCCGTGCGTCCCGCCCTCGAGCGCTGCAATACTGCGCTCAAGGGCTTCGCGCGTCGGGTTCTGCGTGCGGGCATACTCATACCCCAACGGTGCACCGAGTGTCTGCTGGATGTACGTCGACGTCTGATAAATTGGCGGCATCACCGCACCGGCATACGGATCGTCGTGGTGCCCGGCATGCACGGCCAGAGTGGCGAGGCGTTGGGATGTTGCTGCCGGGGTGAGGCGGGTCATTGACTTGCCGGGCGAGAGGAAGCGGAAGGTTATGTCCCGCCGCAACTTGAGGCAACCTGCATGATTGTCGCACCCGAGCCGACCGGATAGCTTGCCAGCGTGACGGTTTCCTCTGCTGTTCCGCTCGACGCGACGGCGGCGCGCATCCTGATCGTCGATGACGATCCGGAGGTCCGTGGCGTGCTGCTTCGCGTCCTGGTGGCACAGGGGTACGACGCGATAGAGGCGTCCGACACGGCAGGCGCCCTCGAGCGCCTTGAGCGCGAGGGCGGTGTTCCCCTGGTCGTGAGCGACATTCATATGCCCGGACGCGACGGGCGATCGTTGTTGCGTGCGATTCGGGAGCGCTATCCTGACACCGGCGTCCTGATGCTGACCGGCGATGCTGACGTGTCAACGGCCGTCGAATGCCTGAAGGACGGCGCAATGGACTACCTCTCGAAGCCGGTGATGATCGAAGAGGTGCGAGCGCGCGTTGACAAGGCGCTGGAAAAACTCCAGCAGCGCATCGAACTCCGCACGCTTCGCGAGAACTACCAGTCAGACCTTGAGCATCAGGTGCAGGAGCTGTCTCGCAAGAATCAGGCGATGTTTCTCGCGCAGGTTCAGATGGCAGTACAGATGCTTGAAGCCAAGGATCCCTACACTCGCGGTCACTCGGGACGCGTGTCGGTATACGCGGTGGCGACTGGTAAGCACCTGGGGGTCGGTCCCGAAATGCTCGAGCAGATCCGGCTTGGCGGTGAACTGCACGACATCGGAAAGATCGGCACCCGCGATGCGGTCCTCAACAAGCCGACCCGACTGACCGACGCTGAGTTTGCCGAGATGCGGCAACACACGATCGACGGCGAAGCGATGCTTTCGGTGTTGCGCGAGGGTCATCCCGAGGTGCTACACATCGTGCGTTGGCACCATGAGCGGATGGACGGGTCGGGTTTCCCCGACGGTCTTCGTGCGCCGGAGATTCCGCTGTCGGCCCGGATTGTCTCGGTCGCTGACGCATTCGATGCGATGACGTCCACTCGTGCGTACCGCGAGGGACAGAGCTATGATGTCGCGTTCGCCGAGTTGAACCGCTGTGCGGGTCCGCATTTCGATCCCGCCGTCGTCGACGCCTTTTGTGTCTCATACTCCAACGACGTCTGCCTCCCGCAGCGTGCCTGAGGCGCCCGTCTTCCTGCTTCGGTTGGGTCCATGTCCGACACCTTGATGATCTCTGTTTCCGGCATGCGCGGGCATGTCGGTCGTGACCTGACGCCTGAACTCGTCGCGCGCCACGCGGCCGCGCTCGGGGCGTGGGTTCGCTCCCGCGGGGGGTCGCGCGTCGTGCTTGGCCGCGATGCCCGGACATCCGGGCCAATGTTCGCGCTGGCCGCGACATCGGGATTTCAATCGGTGGGCGTGGACGTGATCGACGTCGGCGTCGTCCCGACGCCAACGGTGCAGATGGCGGTCGAGCATCACCGCGCCGGCGCCGGGCTGATCATCACCGCGAGCCACAACCCGATCGAGTGGAATGCGCTCAAATTCGTCGGACCCGACGGCATCTTCCTCGACGCCGACGCTGGCGCGAGCGTGCGGCGTCTGGCCGACGACGGACCACCACGCGCCGGCTGGGACACGATCGGTGGCTTGATGCAGGACACCAACGCGATCGACCGACACCTCGACGCGATTCTTGCACTTCCCGAGATCGATGTCGCCGCCATTCGCGCCCGCCGTTTTCATGTCGCGCTCGACTGTGTTCGCGGTGCGGGATCACCGACCATGCTGTCGCTGTTCGAGCGCCTTGGAGCGAGGGTCAGCGGCATCAACCTCGAACCCGATGGGCGGTTTCCTCGCGACCCTGAACCGATCCCGGAGAACCTGGGCGAGCTCGCGGCGCTGGTTCGCGACACGAGTGCGGACGTGGGGATCGCAGTCGATCCCGACGTCGATCGGCTCGCCCTGGTCGACGAGCTTGGCACGCCGATTGGTGAGGACTACACCCTTGCCTTTGCGGTTGATGCCGTTCTCGCTCGAGCCGGGCGGCCCAGTGTGGTCGTGGTGAATCTCTCGACGTCGCTGGTGGTGGAGGACGCTGCCCGCGAGGCAGGTGCCCGGTTCGTCCGCGCTCCCGTCGGCGAAGCCAACGTGGCCCGAGCGATCGTTGCGGAGGGTGCGGTGATCGGCGGCGAGGGCAACGGCGGGGTCATTCTCCCAGCGCTCCACGTCGGTCGGGATGCACCGCTTGCTGCGGCTCTTATCTTGCAACATCTGGCGGCGACCGGGGTACCGCTCTCGAGTCTGGTGCGTGCCCGGCCGCAGTACGTGATCGTCAAGGCCAAGGCCCCACGGGGGGGTGACCTCGACGCGCTTTACGCCGCGCTCAGCGGGATGTTCCCCGACGCAGTCGCCGATCGGCGCGACGGACTCCGGCTGGCATGGGCCGACCGGTGGCTCCACGTCCGGCCCTCGGGAACCGAACCGATCGTTCGCCTCATTGCGGAAGCCCCCACGCGCGAGGCGGCAGAAGCGTTGGTTGCACGGGTCCGCGAGGCACGATAGGCGCCACGACCTTCAGGGTACTCAGGAGCAAGACGTCTATGTGCGGCATTGTTGGATACGTTGGGCCCCGGCAGGCGGCGCCGATCATCATGGAGGGGCTGCGTCGCCTCGAGTATCGCGGCTACGACTCGGCGGGGATCGCGCTGCTCAATGGCCGGGGTCTCGACATCCGCAAGGCCGCTGGCAAGCTGAGCGTCCTCGCCGATCAACTCGACGGGACCGAGCAGCACGGTACGATCGGCATTGGTCACACGCGCTGGGCAACCCATGGCGCGCCGACGACTCCCAACGCCCACCCCCACACCGACCAGTCGGGCCGGATCGCACTGATCCACAACGGCATCATCGAGAACGCCAACGCCATCCGGAAGACGCTGCTGGCGCGCGGTCATGTGTTTACCTCCGAGACCGACACGGAGGTGCTGGCGCACCTCGTGGGTGAGTTCTACAACGGCAATCTCGAAGAAGCGGTCGCGTCGGCGCTGCGTGATATCGACGGCGCCTACGGCATCGCGGTGATCTGCACCGAGGAGCCAGACACGCTGGTCGCTGCCCGCAACGGCTCGCCGATCATTCTCGGCGTCGGTGAAAACGAGTGGTTCGTTGCGTCGGATCCGTCGGCAATTCTCGAGCACACGCGGTCGGTGGTCTATCTCGACAATGGCGACATGGCGGTGCTCACCCGCACTGGCTACCGCGTGCGAACCCTCACGTCGCGCCACGTCGACAAGCCGATCAACCAGATCGAATGGGACCTGGCGACCATGGAGCGGGGCGGGTTCGAGCACTTCATGCTGAAAGAGATCTTCGAGCAACCCGAGAGCGTCGAGAACACGATGCGCGGTCACCTGCTCGAGGAGTCCGGCAAGGTCCGCGTCTATGGCCTCAAGCTCTCGGACGAACAGGCCAGGGACGTCAAGCGGATCATTATCACGGCGTGCGGCACGTCGTGGCATTCCGGGCTCATCGGCAAGTACATGATCGAGGAGCTGGCGCGCATCCCGACCGAAGTCGAGTACGCTTCGGAATTCCGGTATCGCAACCCGATCATCGATGAGCACACGCTGGTCATTGCGATTTCGCAATCGGGAGAGACCGCCGACACGCTCGCGGCGCTGCAGGAAGCGAAGCGTCGTGGCGCGCGCACCATCGGCTTGGTCAATGTCGTCGGGTCGACAATCGCGCGCGAGGTCGATGGCGGACTCTACCTGCGCTGCGGGCCGGAGATCGGCGTTGCGAGCACCAAGGCCTTTACGTCGCAGGTCGCGGCGCTGGCTCTGGTGACGCTCCGTTTCGCGCGGCTCGGCACGATGTCGGAGCTCGATGGTCGCCGCTACATCGCCGCACTCGAGGCGCTGCCGGAGCAGATCCGCGGAATTCTCGAGCGCTCCGGTGAAGTCGAGGTGCTCGCGGAACGGTTCGCCGATGCGACCAACGCGCTCTACCTCGGCCGTGGGGTCAACTTCCCGGTGGCGCTCGAGGGCGCGCTCAAGCTCAAGGAGATCTCCTACGTTCACGCCGAGGGCTATCCTGCAGCCGAGATGAAGCATGGCCCGATCGCGCTGATCGACGAGAACATGCCGGTGATTGTGGTCGCGCCGCGCGACGCGGTGCACGGCAAGATCGTCTCGAACATCCAGGAAGTACGCGCCCGCGGTGGCAAGGTGATCGCGATCGTGAACGAAGGCGACGACGAGATCTCGCGTCTCGCCGAGGCGACGTTCATCGTGCCGGAAACGCTCGACCTGTTGACGCCGATCCTGACGATCATCCCGTTGCAATTATTCGCGTATTACGTGGCGCTTCGGCGCGGCTGCGACGTCGACCAGCCGAGAAACCTGGCGAAGTCCGTGACGGTCGAATAAATGCCGGACACCGCTCCGCGCTCCCGTCGCCGCCTGCTCCTCATTGCCGTCGCCGTGGTGGTCGTCCCCGTCCTGCTGTTCTCGGTGTACGCCGGTGCCGCGCTCAACTGGTCGTACTCCGATGGCACGCGCGCCGGGATCGTGCAGAAGCTTTCCAACAAAGGGTGGCTCTGCAAGACCTGGGAAGGCGAACTGGCGATGAGCACCGTGCCCGGTGTTGCCCCGACGCTCTGGCACTTCACGATCCGGGACGACCGGGTCGCCGATCAGGTCGCTGCCATGTTGGGGCGAACGGTTGTGCTCCACTACAGGGAGCACCGCGGCGTGCCGACGTCGTGCTTTGGCGAGACGACGTACTTTGTTGATTCGGTCAGCGCCCGGCTGTAAGCAGGTCGATTCCGAGAAGCGAGAATGGAGCACGAGCACTTCTCTCTTCTCGCTTCTCCTACAACGTCCGCGCCACACCGATCGCCATGCCGTGCCGCACCGCGCTCCGCAGTTCGTAGCCCGCCGGTAGTTCATCCTCATCGAACAGCGATCGGCCAAACGCCGCTTCGGCGCGAACGATGCCGGACCACTGGCGCCAGAGCGGGACGCTGGCATCGAGCACGCCCTGCGCCGCCAGCCGCCACCGGGCGTCGCCGCCGTCGAGGTCGAACGACCATCGCTCCGCAATGGCACCCACGCCGGCCCTGAGCGCAGGTTTGCCTGGTCCACCGGCGATGCTTCGGGTGACTTCGAAGCCGCTCCCCCACGCGTCGATCGCGCCCGTCGTAATCAGGACCGTCGCCTCGCCGCTGATCGCAAGATCGGCCGTCGTGCGCCGCACCTCGGCGTTGACACGCCAGTTGCCAAGATCGCGTCCGACGCGGAGTGCGATTGTTCCAGGCCGCCACGGCCGGAGCTCGGCTCGGCCGTCGGGCACGTCCTCGATGCTGCGGGCATGGCCAGCCGTGCCGGCGCGGCCTCCGGTGAGCGCGACGTGCCATTGTGCGTTCAGCCGCAACGCGGGAATCGATGTCAGTACGGCGAACAGGATCATGCGGTGCATCACACCCTCACGGTTAGTGGTCATGCATCCTGACACGGGTGAATCAACGCCGCGTCAATGGATCGGCTACCCCGATCGCAACACCCCGTGTTCGATCACCCTGGGACGGGTGAGAACGGTAGTATCTTGTCGGCGGCCCGGCGCGGAGAGCAAAGCCAATGCGCGTAGTGGTGCAACGAGTGAGGGAGGCGAGCATCACGATCGACGGCCGAGTGCGGGGTGCCATCGCGACTGGCTATCTGGCGCTCGTCGGATTCACCCACGGCGACACGGTCGCCGACGTGACGTGGATCGCCGACAAGATCGCCGGGCTCCGGCTCTTTGCTGACGACGACGGCAGGATGAACCGCGATCTGGCCGCGGTGGGTGGTGCCGTGCTGGTGGTGTCGCAGTTTACGCTTTATGGCGACACTACCAGGGGCCGACGCCCCTCGTTCATCGATGCGGCTACTCCCGAGGTAGCGATCCCATTGTACGAAGCGTTCGTCGCTGCGCTCCAGCTGCGCAGCGTGCCGGTTGCCACGGGCGAGTTTGGCGCCGATATGCACGTCGCCCTCGTCAATGACGGCCCGGTTACCCTCATTCTCGAACGCCACGCCTCATGATCCTGCCAACGATCGTGCTCGCGTCTGCGTCGCCACGCCGCAGGCACCTGCTCGAGATGCTGCACATCCCGATCATCGTGAGCCCGGCCAACGTGCAGGAGATTCCGCTGCCGCACGAACGCCCGGCTGAGTATTCGCGTCGCCTCGCGCGCGACAAGGCGCGGGCTGTGCCCGGACACGTGGTCCTCGGTGCCGACACCATCGTCGTCCTTGACGACCACATCCTCGAGAAACCGCGTGACGACGACGATGCCGTGCGCATGCTCGCCGGCCTGCAGGGGCGGACACATACGGTCATCACGTCGATCTGCCTGATCGCCGATGGTGTCGAGCATGAGGCGGCCGACCATACGCTGGTGACGTTCCGCACGGCCGACGAACCCTACCTGCGCGCCTACGTCGCCACCGGCGAGCCGCGCGACAAGGCCGGTGCCTACGGCATTCAGGGTTGGGGCGCGGCACTGGTCGAACGGATCGACGGCGATTTCTTCAGCGTGATGGGACTACCGGTGAGGCTCGTGCTGAAGCTGCTGGCGGACGCGGGGTACGAGTATCGATTCGGCAAGTAGGGAGAAGCGAGAAGGGAGTTACTTGCTCGCCTCGGCGAGCGCCTTCAGTACCGCAGCCGCCTTGACCTCTGTTTCGCGAAACTCCGTCAACGGCACCGAATCGGTCACGATACCGGCACCAGCCTGCACGTACGCCACGCCGTTGGCAAACACCACCGTCCGGATCGCGATCGCGGTGTCGAGCGTCCGAGCACCGTATCCGACATACCCGATCGCACCGGCATACGGACCGCGGCGCGTCGGTTCAAGTTCATCGATGATCTGCATCGCCCGCACCTTCGGTGCGCCGCTGACGGTGCCCGCGGGGAATGCTGCTCGAAACGCGTCGAACGCGTCCAGCTCAGGGCGGAGGGTGCCCCGGACCTCGCTCACGAGGTGCATCACCTGCGAGTAGCGCTCCACCACCATCTGCTCGGCCACACGCACAGTGCCGTAGTGTGCCACACGGCCGACATCATTGCGGCCCAGGTCGAGCAGCATGAGATGTTCGGCGCGTTCCTTCGGGTCAGCCAGCAACTCGGCTTCGAACGCTTCGTCGGCGTCGCGGGTGGCGCCACGTGGCCGCGTGCCGGCGATCGGGCGTACGGTGACCGTCTCGTGCTCGACCCGTACGAGCACCTCGGGTGACGCACCCGCGATGGTCAGCTCGCCCAGGCGAAGGTAGTAGCAATACGGGGCGGGGTTGAGTGCGCGAAGCCAGCGGTAGGTGAGGAACGGGTCGGGCGCTGGCGATACGTCCACGCGGCGTGAGAGCACGATCTGGAACGCATCTCCCGCGGCGATGTACTCCTGACACCGCGCGACGTCGGCGCGATACTGGGCGTCGTCGTATGGCGAGGTACCCCGCGCGAGCGGCGGCTCCGACGGAACGAGCGGCACCAGGTGCCCGGGTTCAGCGAGGCGTGCGAGCCAATCCGCACAGCGTGCCTCGGCGTCGGCGATTCGTTTCGCGAGCTCATCGTCAGCAAGGTCCGGTGCCACGCTCACGTTGGCGACCACGATTGCGCGGTGGAACAGGTGATCGAGTACCAGCAGCGTATCGACCAGCATGACCACTGCGTCGGGCAGGTCACGGTCATCCTGTGGCGCGGCGGGAAGGTGCTCGATGCTCCGCACGACGTCGTAACCCCAGAACCCGACCGCGCCGCCGGTGAATCGCGGCAGGTCAGGCGCATCGGCGGACCGATCATTCCGCAACAATTCAGCGAGATGATCAAGCGGCTGTCTCGGTGTGGCGTGTGCGGTCCAGGCGCCATCGACGCCGCGTTCCTCGACGGTGGTGCCTCGATATCGGAAAACCGCGGTTGGCTCGGTGGCGAGGAACGAGTACCGGGCCCACCGCTCGCCGCCTTCGAGCGACTCGAGCAGAAAGCCGTAGTTGCCGCGATGCAGTTTGTGAAACGCGCCAACCGGAGTGTCGGTGTCGAGGATGACTTGACGCGCGATCGGCACGCGGGTACATCCCGCCGCGGCCGCCGTTCGGCAATGCGCAAATGTGTCGGTCACCGCGGCGCCGCGAGAACAAACGTCCCGGTGTCGGTGATCGAAAACCTGGCCATGTCGGCGGCGGGTCTGCTCGTCGGCACGAATTGCACCTGTCCCGCGGTGGTCATGCTGGCCGCCCCCATCGACTGCTCGAAACGCACCGCCGTTGGATATCGGGTGGCGGCTTCGCTGGGTGACTGGAAGTGGGTGGCGTAGGAAAAGGTGACCTGCACCCCAACTCCCAGTACGCCTGTCGTGCGAATGCCGACCCCGAATCGCCCGGGCATCGGTACGATCGCGACGCGAGCCGAATCGACCCCGGACGGCGTGACCGATCCAGCTGGAAACTCGATCACGGCGTACACGGCGTTGTCGGGCGCCGGGTGACGCATCACGACGGTCCGTCCGGCCGACGCGAGGAACGCGACCGACGTGTCGGTCGGCGACGGACCACTTTGCTCGAGGATCCAGACGCGGTCGGCTGCGACCGGAGGACCTTCGCGAATCGCTGCCGACGGATCTGCCGCCGGGGAGATGAACGTGTTGCGGGTGCACGCTGCCAGCAACAGGATCGCGAGACCTATCTTGCGGGCATGCGTGTGCCGTGCATTGCCGTCGTCCTGTCGATCGCGATCGTCAGGTTCGCCCCAGCCCAGACGTGGCAGGGCGCCACGCAGGTCCTGCTGGTGCAGCGGGCGATCTCGCAGCGCGGGATGCGCGACGCGGACGCGCGCCTCACCGGGTGGCGGGCACGGGCGCATGGTGTCGTACGGTTGGCGTCGGTGGTCGAGCACGGCGGTCTTCCGGTGGAACGGGTGATCAAGGCTGACGAACTTCGAGTCGAAGTGTACGGGGAGGCACCGAACCGGAGCAAGCAGGTCATCGTCGCGTGGCGTGACACGACGTTCCTCCCCAACCGCATCGTGTACCACCGTGACCACCTCGGCATCGTGGCCAATGACTTCGGTGCGATGATCCTCCTGGGCGACGGCGACGAAGTCCGGGAGGTGGCCCACCCCCTCTCACCGCCCGGAGCCGAGCAGCATGAGTTCGCGATGGGGGACACCGTGGTCATTCGGGGTGCGCGCGGGTTAGTGCGTGTTGTCGCCGTGCAGGTGCGCCCGCGCGACGCGACCTTGCCCGGTACAATCGGAACGCTGTACCTCGATGTCGATCGTGCCACCCTCGTCCGCTTTCGCTTCACATTTACGCCGGCATCGTATCGCGACCCGACCGTCGAAGACATCACCGTAACCCTCGAGAACGCGCTGCACGAGGG
Source organism: Gemmatimonadales bacterium (assembly GCA_031388885.1). Classification (GTDB taxonomy): domain Bacteria; phylum Gemmatimonadota; class Gemmatimonadetes; order Gemmatimonadales; family GWC2-71-9; genus Palsa-1233. The sequence goes on from JANMSC010000016.1 coordinate 15,960, forward strand.
GAGGTGGTGGCTGCCATGGCGCCAATCGATCGTGATTCGGCGCGGCACCGCGTGGCTTGCCCTGCCGCTTCGATCGGTGATCCGCGCCGACTGGACGATAGACGACTACGAGCTCGGTGTTCGCCACACGCCGAACCAGTTTGCTGGCCCGTTGGTCGCGGGGTTGCGGCGACCGGTCGCCGACCAGGCCGTCTGGGATCATCCACTCGCGTCGCAGCTCGACGGATTGCCGGGTACCGAGGACGATGTCGACGCGGTCCGCCGAGCCGCTGCGATGGCGGTCGGGCAGGTGATCAGCGGGATGCCGCGAACCCGATTGGGCGCAGGTGGTGTGAGCGACCTCGTCAGTGTCAACCGGATCCACGGCGTGACCCTCGGGGCTGGCGCACGCGTCGCGCTGAGCCCGATGGTATCGACGTACGCACGGATCGCGTACGGCCTGAGTGACGATCGCGTCACCGGCGACGCGACCGTGGAGGTCCGCGGCGCAGCCACGCGATGGTCATTCGCTGCGTTTCGACAGCTGCGGGACGTGAGCGACCTGCCGATCATCAGCGGCGCGCTCAATTCGTTGCGAACGGCTGTGGGTGGTGATGACCGTCTCGACTGGACGTTGATCGAGGGGATTCGGGCGGCCGTGCGCCACGAGATCGAGGGGTTCACGCTGGAAGGCGAGCTCGCCCGTGAATGGTCGTGGTCGGTTCGTCCCGCCTTCATGCCCGTCGCGGGCGGTGTGCCTCCGAACCCGGCGCTCGGCGTCGGGGGGACGACGGTTGCACGAGTGCGCGGCGCAGCGATCGACCCCACGGGTGAGGGTTGGCGAGTTGCCCTGGAAGCGGGAGACGGCGAGCGTGATTGGGCACGGATCGCGGCGCAACTTCGAACCAGCACGCCGGTCGGCGGAGGGCGGGTGCAAGTTGCACTCGAGGCCGGCGCCGGCACCACGCACCTGCCCGGCTACCGTTCCTTCGTCCTCGGCGGGCGCGCGTCGCTGCCGGGTGTGGCTCACCGCGCGCTCGGTGGGCGCAGCATGGCGCGCATCGAAGTCGCGTGGGCCCGGTCGCTGAATCTCCCGACGCCGCCGCTTCCCGGCGTGCGCGGGGTGCGCCTGCCAAGCGCCATGATGCCGTTCATCGCCGTTGGCGTGGCCAGCGGCTCGGTGCCCGGCGTGCCGTGGCAGGCGTCCGGTCGAGCAGAACCCGTCGTGGGACTCCGGCTGGACCTCTGGGGCCCGCTCCTGCGCGTGGAGAGCGGGATCTCGCTGCGAACGGGGAGCGTGGCGGTGACGGTGGACGTCCACCCCGACTGGTGGCCGGTGATGTGAGGTGGGGCATGGGCCGTGGGCCGGGGGCCGTGTGAATGCGGAACGTGTCGTGCAGAACCGGTCAATAGTCGCGAGTCGATCGTGTGTTGAGGCGCGCCGGTGACCCACGCGCCACGGCCCACCGTGAAAACAGGCCCCCACTCGCGCCAGAACAACCACCAGTGCTCGACAAGTAGCTCCACTATCCCAACGTCCCTAGATTCAGGTGCGAATCCCGACGATGTCACCGATCCACGCAGGTCGAAGGAGTCCACCCCTGGCAACCAGCTTCAACGACGAATGGCTGACGGCGATCCTGACGCCGCTACTGCCGGAGGGATCGCTCGAGCGCCTGCGCGTACCGGGGACCGAGCGCTCGGGGTCGCTGTGGGAACGGGTCCTCGACAGTCGGCTGATGCCCGAGGCCGAGGTCCTCGCCGCGCTCTCGGCCCGGTGCCGGCTCCCGGTGGCCGACCTGTCGCTCACCACCGACGCAGCACGTGATGCGCTCCCCGAGGCGCTGGCTCGTCGGTACCTCTGCATTCCGCTGGTGGTGAACGACGCGCTCCTCGAGGTGGCGACCTCGAATCCGTTCGATGTCGGCGCCGAACAGGCGCTGGCGTTCGCGACCGGCCGGGAGGTGCGGATGGCGCTGGCGTCGCCACCCGCCATCCGCAACAAGCTCGACGAGTTGTATGGCGCCGCGGTCACCGACGACATGGCCGAGCTGCTCGAGGGGATGCAAGGATTCGAGGTCACTGAAATCCCCGATCATGACGACGACGCCGATCCGGAATTGCGGATCGCCGAGGCAAGTTCACGCCCGATCATCAAGCTCGTCGATGTGTTGCTGGCCGACGGTGTCACCAGTCGTGCGAGTGATATCCATATCGAGTCGGCGGAAACGGCGGTGGTCGTTCGGTACCGGATCGATGGTGTGCTGCGCCAGGCCATGACGATCCCCCGCAAAGCCGGGCTGCCACTGATTTCGCGCATCAAGATCATGTCGGGCCTGGACATCGCCGACCGTCTGCGACCGCAGGATGGCCGGGCGCGCGTTGCGGTCAACAAGAATCCGATCGACCTGCGCATCTCGACCTTGCCAGCCACGCACGGCGAGAAAGTCGTGATCCGCATCCTGAATACGCAGCAGACGATGTTGTCGCTTCCGTCACTCGGGCTCTACCCCGAGGAACAGGAAACCGTCCGCGCGTTGCTGGGCAACAAGGAAGGCGTGGTGTTGGTGACGGGGCCGACGGGTTCGGGCAAGACCACCACGCTCTACGCGTGCATCCGCGAGATTCAGGGTGAAGGCATCAACATCGTGACGATCGAGGATCCGGTGGAATACCGGATGGGGCAGAACATCGTCCAGGTTCAGACCCACGACAAGCAAGGCCTGACGTTTGCGACGGCGCTGCGATCGATCTTGCGCCAGGATCCCGACGTGGTGCTGGTCGGCGAGATCCGCGACCTCGAGACGGCACAAGTTGCGGTGCAGGCCTCGCTGACCGGACACCTCGTGCTCTCGACGCTGCACACCAACGACGCGCCGAACACCGTGACGCGACTCGTTGATATGGGGCTCGAGGCATTCAAGATCGGCGCAGCACTCCGTGGCGTGGTGGCGCAGCGCCTGATGCGCAGGCTCTGTCCGTACTGCCGGTCGCCGCAGCCCCGATCCGAACTCCCAGTGCGCATCGCGAAGTTCATTCCTGACGGAGTTGAGCTCTTCAAGGCGGTCGGATGCGGCCAGTGTACCCAGACCGGCTATCGCGGTCGGTTCTCGGTTGTCGAGACGCTCGTGATGACGCCCGATCTCGAGCGTTTGATTGGCACGAACGCGACTGCCGACCGCATCGGCGAGGCCGCGCGGGCTGAGGGCATGCTCACCTTGTTCGAGTGCGGCCTGCGTCACGTCCTCGATGGGCACACGTCGGTGGATGAGCTCCTCCGTGTGACTGACGTGCCGCAGGTACCGATCGTGGCACTCGCACTCCCGACCAGGGCGGGCGACTCTCGCCGTTCGCCGATGATGGTCGCCGAATCAACCGAGCAGCTGCTCGAGGGACTCGAGTTGCTCGACGACGCGCCGCCTGCCGCCGGCGACACTCCTGCGGTCCGCGCGACGATCCTGCTGGTCGAAGACGAGGACACGCTGCGTCGCGTCATGCGCGACCTGCTCGAGCAGGAGGGCTACATCGTCCACGAGGCGCGCGATGGCGCCGAGGCGCTCGAGCAGGTCGATCGGCATGCCCCAGACCTCGTGCTGCTCGACCTCAACCTGCCGAATGTGGATGGCTATACGGTGCTCACGCAGCTCCGGTCACGCCCGCAAACGCGTGACCTCCCGATCGTCGTGCTCTCGGCACGGGGTGACGAGGACAACGAGGTGCGCGTCCTGGCGATGGGAGCCAACGATTTCCTCACCAAGCCATTTCGGCCACGGGCGTTGTCGGCGAGGATTGAGGCAATGCTGGGGAGGCGGAAACCGTAAATCGCCGTGAACCCGTAAGGGCAAAGCGTAGGCTTTGCCCTTACGTGCCCCTACATGTCGTTCGTCCCCGATAGGAACTTGAACACGCCACCGCGTTCAACGACAGACCCGAAATAGCGTCCGGTTTCCATCCGACCATCGCGCGAAATCGTGACCACGCATGGTGCCCAGAGGACGGTCGCCCCCGCCCGGATGACTTGATCGCGCTCACAGGTCACCGACCGAACCGCGATGGCGCTGCCACCATACCGTTCGAAGAGGCGACCGGTGCCTTTCGCCGTGCTGGCGTCGATCTGGAGCCAGAAAATTGCCGGGTCCAGCTCATAGGGCACATCGTGGTACGCGTGCTGTGGAAAGATCAGCCACGAAAATTCCGCAGGGTTCACGAACAGGCCGCCCATCGCGGCGGTATCGCGCGCCGCCACGGCGGCGAAGAACCGGCGGACCAGTTCATCTCGTGACGTCGCGCCGCCTTCGAGCGCGGTGACTTCGGTCAACCCCATCCGAAATCTGCGCTCGTACTCGGCCATCGCGAACACCGAGTCGACCTGGTCGCCTGGTTGTCGCCAGGCCGGGACCGTGTCGGTTGATGCAGCGCGTGCTGCCGGTTCACGACTGCACGCGAGTGCGAGAGCTGCGGCTATCAAGAGCACGTGGCGCATCAGTTATTCGAGTAACTCGTCCAGCCTTCCCACCACTTCACGCCAGCTGGGTCTGCCGCACCGCGGTAGGTCGTTCCGACGATCGCCGCGCCAGCGCGAGTCGCGAGGTCACCAGTGAACGTCGCAAGACCACCCGTGCGCGCGGCGGCGCTGGCCGTCAGCGACCAGTCGAAATCCGTCACCACGTTCGGGATGGCCGGAAACTTCGTAAAGACCGAGGCGGCCAGTGTCGCCTGCTCGAACGTGATGTTGTTGGTCACGAGGTCATACGGCTGCTGCCCCGCCTGCAGCGCGATGGGTGACTGCGCGATGAACACGTTGCGCACCGAGAATACGCCCTCAGTGATGCGCGTGGTTGTGGCCGCATCGCGAACCGAGAAGCCGGCGCTCGGCCAGCGCACGATGACGCCGTTCACATAGTGCCCGCCGGTACCGCGACGTAGCACCATGCCGTAGCCGCCGGCGGCCCCTACGATCCCGGGCTCGGTGCCAACCAGCGTGAAGTTGGCGACCACCGGGATGGTCAGCGGCGTCGAGTTCTGGCCAAGGTCGCAGCCTGAACCAGCGCAGCCATCGTTCTCGATGCCCTGCGGGTCGCCCGAGAGATTGCCAGCGCCAGCGCGCGGCACGAGCACCTTGCTCTGGAACGCGATCAGGTACTGCAGCCGACCCTGGAACCCTTCCGACATATCGAAGTGGTCGTCGCCCGACTGGTAGGACACAAGGTGCTTGGCGTCGGCAGCTCCGCCGAACCACTCGAAACTGTCATCGAGCCCGTTGAGCGACTGGAGGTAGTCCATCTGCGTGCCACTGCCCAGTGCCGCGAAGGTGAACGAGTTGAGCTCGGCGTCCTGTGCCGGTCCGAACCCGGCATACTCCACACGCACGTACCGGAGCGAACCGCTGTTGTCGGCGTTGTTGTTGCCGCCCGAGTACGGAATAAGCGGATTGAGCAGATTGTCTGTACCGGTTCCTTCAAGGTTGACCGTACCCGATCGGTTGATCATGCCGTTGCCGATGATGATCAATCCACCCCAGTC
>JANMSC010000229.1:0-2139 GCA_031388885.1 Gemmatimonadales bacterium
TTAGGCAGGGTCTCGGAACGGGCTAGCGGAAGGTCCCGGGGCTGAAGGCGGGAATGGGTACGGTGCTCCCTGCGCCTTTCCCGTGTCCAGTCAGCGCTCCCGATCAGCGCACGATCACTGAAATCGGGTTCGAGGTACCGACGGCGCCCAGTGCGTCCGTCACTGCGAGGCGGACCTTGAAGGTTCCTTTCGCCCAGTACGTGCGGCTGGCGACGATATTACCAGCGGTTGTGGTGGTCCCAGTCGTCGATCCGTTCTTCCACATGAACTTGTAACTCCACGGACCGTTGTCGGGATCGGCAAAGGTGCCGCGCATGGTTACCGTGCCGCCGAGTTTGATGGTGGTGGGCGTGGTGGCGGCCAGCGTCACGTTAGGCGTGGTATTGGTCGGTGGCGGATTCCCGGTCGTGATTGTCCACTTGAGGGCGTGTTGCGGGCCCCCGGCAACGATGGGACCTTCGCCGACGATCTCGGTGCTGTCGTTGATGCTGCGCGCCAGCGTCTGCGTTGCCCCGGGCCACGCCGGAAGGAGGATCGGCTGACCATTGCGCCAGAAGGCGGAGGCGTACAGCACGCCCGGTGCGGACGAGGTCCCCCAGCCGATGATGTCGCCGGCGTCGTTCACATCCACAGGTCTCGGCTGGATGACGCCATTCGGAACCGGGAGCGACGAGATCTGCCCGTTTACCCACCGCACCGGGAAACCGCCATTGCTGGTGCCGACGATCGTTCCCGCGTTGTTGATCGCGTAGGCGCTGGATACGGCACCCGGCGACAATGCACCAAGATCAGTGAATGTCCCGTTCTGCCAGAGGAAAGCGGTGCTCGCCGAGCCCCCGACGATCTGCCCGAGGTCGTTGATGTCCTGCGGGAGCACAAGGCCGATGTCCTGAAGAAAGGAGTCGTACTGCCAGATCACGCCGTGGAACGGTCCGAGGTTAGGCTCCCGGACATATCCGACGATAAGTCCGGCAGTATTGATACCGAGTGCGTGGACCCGGAGCGCGTCGCCACCGGGGAATGGAGGGAGTTGGTGATAGATGCCGTTAGGCTCCCGCCATATGGCATAGTTGATCGAGACCCTTCCGATAGATTCGTTCAGGATGAGGTGACCGCCAGTGTTCAGCTTCGTGGGTATCAACGTGCTGGACGGATCGAAGTTCGGTATGGTGGTCATGGCGCCATTGTTCCAGAGCACCCGCTCCAGCCCGCCCGACGAGTTGTACGCCATGCCGGCCACCAGGCCGGCGTTGTTGATCGTGTAGCCGGACGCGTAAATCCCGCCGGGCAACAGGCCTAGGTCGGTGATCGTGATGGTGTACGGCCCGACCACCACACTGGCGGTCGCTTGGACACCGGCGGTGATCGCCGACTCGGCCTCGTTAGGCGCCAGGCGAGGTGCGGCCACGTCGGTCGGGTCGGTGCAGCCAATCGCCAGTAGGGCGCCGCTCAACATCACAAGGCGCACTGCAAGAGTTCGCGGAAACATGCTGATCGGTCCTCATGATTGGTGGTCACGCGTCAATGTCGACATGTAGGATAGCGCGCAACAATGAACTGTCTGTAAGCGAATCCACTACGGCCATCGCACACATCCTGAACGATTGGCGAATCGCGTGCCCTCTCAAAGTCGTTGCCAGTGATAACACGTTGCACAGCACGTCATTTCGTTGCAACTTTGTATCGATACGTGCGGTTTGCGACTGAAGGAGAGCCTCGCCACGGGCGCCGCACGGCGCAGGACGTCCTTGCGCAACGGCCGCTCGAGCGTTCCGAGCGCCGGGATGGAAAGCCGGGGGACGCGCTTCCCGGTGGAGGCGCGCACGGCGCCTTACGAGACGCTCCTCCGCGTTCCGGGCATCGGACCAGTGACGGCGAAGCGACAGTGAAGGTGTCAACGCGGTTGGAGCGATGCGCGGCTTCGTCAGGTTCAACGATTCATTAGCCGGCGGCAGGGCCTGGCAAATTGTTCGGCTCCTTCGGCCGGCATACCTGCACCTGCATAGCCACATGCTGAGTCTTCGCTCCGGGTCATTCGAGGCTAAGTCTGCTCCGCCGCCGCGCTGCGCCGCGCGATTGTACCCAATGCCCCCTTGCCCATTCCCACTCGCCGAGCGTACGCTTTGGCCACGCCCGCCG
>JANMSC010000050.1:0-9062 GCA_031388885.1 Gemmatimonadales bacterium
GCCAACGAGCGAGCGACCGACGAGAACATCGCCGCGGCCGGGGTGAACCTCACGTTCGACGTGACGACACAATATCTCAATACCCTGCGGGCCGCCGCTACGGTCGAGGTCGCCCGCCAGCAAGTCGATCGGAACGGTGAGTTCCTCGACCTGGCCCGGGCACGGTACCAGGTCGGGCAGGCGAGCCTGCTCGACGTGCGCCAGGCGGAGGTCACCAAGGCCCGGGGCGACGTGCAGCTCATGCAGTCGGGGCAGCAACACACGCAGGCCAAGATCGAGTTGCTGCGACGGATGGGACTATCGTCGCCGGCTGACATCGATTCGATGCGGCTCACCGAAGCGTTTGCCCTCGCCGAGCCCCGGTATGACCTCGACGACCTCCGCGCCCAGGCGCGCGGCGGGAACCCGGGCATCCGGGCTGCGTCGGCGACCCGTGAAGCCGCTGCAATCGGTGTCCGCGCGGCGCGATCGGAATACCTGCCATCATTCTCGGTCTCCAGCGGATTCAGCGGTTTTACCCAGCAGTTCACCAACGAGGATGCGCTGCTCAACAACGCCCTCGGCGGCGCGCTCAGCAACCGGGCCAACTGCGAATTCCAGAACGACATTCTGCGGCGGCTTTCGTCACCCCACCCCGCCCCGGGTGGCGGGATCATCGCCGACTGCAACGCCTTCGCGGGCCTCGATGCCACGGGCGCAGAACTGTTGCCCGAAAACACGCAGTCACTGCGCAAATCCAACAGCGTGTTCCCGTTCAACTTCACCCGCCAGCCGTGGTCGATCCGCGTCGGTGTGTCGCTGCCCATCTGGGACGGATGGCAGCGTTCGCAGCGGATCTCGCAGGCGCGGGCGCAGGAAGACGACGCGCGCGAACAGGTGCGCGCCCAGCAACTTTCGATCGACGGCCAGGTGCACGCCTCGCTGCTCAGTGTGCGAACGGCGTGGGCCACGGCGCGGATTCAGGACACCAACCGTGGCGGCGCCCGTGAGCAGTTGCAACTCGCGCGGGACCGATACCGCCTCGGACTCGGCACAGCGCTCGAACTGGCCGATGCGCAAAACGCGGTGACCCAGACCGAAGCGGAATATGTCACGGCGATTTACGATTATCACCTCGCAGTCGTCGGCCTCGAAGCCGCCGTCGGGCGTCCACTTCGCTGATCGAGAGGAAGGCACATGTCACGGAAGCGTAAGATCTGGATCGGAATCGGCGTGGTGGTGGTGGCGCTCATTGCCGCCACGGTGCTCGGCGCGGCGCGTAACAAGAACAAACCGGTTGAGGTGCGCCTCGAGGAGGTCGGCAACAAGGACCTGGTAGCGGCCGTCACCGCCAGCGGAAAGGTCGAGGCGAAGAGCCAGGTCGATATCTCGTCCGAGGTCACCGCGCGCATCACACGAATCACGGTGAAGGAAGGCGACCTCGTCACCAAGGGTCAGCTCCTGGTCGAGCTCGACCAGGTTCAGTTCCTTGGCGCGGTCGAGCGCGGCACCGCGTCGCTCGCGTCGGCCGAGGCGCAGCTCATGCAGTCGCGGGCGAACCGCGATCAGGCCCGGCGGGCCCTCGCCCGTAACAACGAGCTGAAGCGCACCAACCCAACGCTGATCGCCGACGAAGTTGTCGAGCAGTCACAGCAGGCCTATGACGTGGCCGCTGCAGTCGTGCGATCGAGCGAGGCGCAGGTCATGCAGACGCGCGCGTCGGTGAAGGAAGCCCGCGACAACCTCGCTCGCACCAGGCTCTACTCGCCGATCGCCGGCCGTGTCGTGCGGCTGGCCGTTGAAGAGGGTGAAGTCGCCCAAACCGGCGCGTTCTCGCGTGACGTCGGGCTGCTGATGCGCATCGCCGACCTGTCGGTGATCCAGGCCCTCGTCAAGGTCGATGAGACGGACGTGGTGCGGCTGGCGCTCAACGACTCCGTGAGCGTGACGATTGACGCCTTCCCCGACACGCAGTTCGTCGGCCGGGTCACCAAGATTTCGAACAGTGCCGCGGTGAGTGCGGCGGGCGCTGTCACCTCCGACCGCGCTGTGGACTTCGAGGTCGAGGTGACACTCGTCAATCCACCGGCCGATGTCCGCCCCGACTTGAGCATGACGGCGCGGATCATCACGGATGTGCGCAAACAGGCGCTGTCCATCCCGATCATCGCGCTGACCGCTCGGGCTGCCCCAACAGCGGGCGACTCGGCGGCGGGCGCGCCGCTCAGGACGACCCCGGGGGATACCACGTCGGCCAGGAAGCCCAAGGATCGCGAGGGCGTGTTCGTAGTCACCAACGGCGTCGCAATCTTCCGTCAGGTCAAGGTCGGCATCGCTGGAGACGAGCACTTCGAAGTGCTCGAGGGGGTCAGGAAGGGCGAGACGATCGTCGCCGGGAGCTATCAGGCAATCCGCGACATGAAGGACTCCGCCCGCGTGAAGGCCGCCGAGGAGAAGAACCCCGACGTGAAGGCACCATGAGCGACGTCGTCATCCGGCTGCAGGGAATTACTCGCGAGTACGTCATGGGCATCGAGCGGGTGCTTGCACTCCGCGGCGTGGATCTCGAGATCCACCGCAACGAGTACGTCGCGATCATGGGCCCGTCGGGGTCCGGCAAGTCGACCGTCATGAACGTGCTCGGTTGCCTCGACACACCGAGCGGCGGGAGCTACTGGCTCAACGGCCACGAGGTCTCGCGCATGGCCGACGACGACCTCGCCCGGGTGCGCAACCGTGAAATCGGTTTCGGGTTCCAGACGTTCAACCTGCTGCCGCGCGCAACGGCGCTCGCGAACGTCGAACTGCCGCTGGTATACGCCGGCGTGACGGCACGGGATCGCAAACGGCGGGCGGCGGCAGCGCTCGAGCGAGTCGGGCTCGGCAACCGCATGGACCACCGCCCGAACGAGCTCTCCGGTGGCCAGCGCCAGCGCGTGGCGATTGCGCGCGCGCTGGTCAACGAACCGTCGATCCTGCTTGCCGACGAGCCGACCGGCAACCTCGATTCGGCGACCAGCGAGGAGATCATGCGGGTGTTCGGGTCGCTTCAGGCGCAGGGTCAGACCGTGATCGTCGTGACCCACGAGCCAGACATCGCGCAACACGCGCGGCGCATCGTGGTGCTGCGTGACGGCCGGGTGGACAGCGACCGTGCGGTGGAGCACCGCCGCAGCGAGGCCGCCGCCTAGATGCCGATCCTCGAGGCGGTCTGGCTCGCCCTCTCCTCGATCCGGTCGCAGAAGCTGAAGAGCTTTTTCTCGTTGATCGGCGTGCTCATCGGCGTGATGTTCCTGATCGCGGTCGTCTCGATCGTCCAGGGCATGAACGTGTACATGACCGAGAAATTCGCTGGCGCGATTATTGGCGTGAACACCTTCCAGCTCCGCTCGCGCCCGAACATTATCACGTCTGATCCGGGTGAGGCACAGTGGCGCCAGTGGCAACGCAACCCGCGGATCACCATCGAGGACGCGGCGTTCGTCAAGGAACACCTCCAGACGCCCGCCCGGATTGCGAAGGCAGGATTCGACCGCACCACGCTGACCTGGCAGGGCCGAGTGGCGAAGGACATCAACGTCAATACCGTTGACGCCGAGTTTTTTGCCATCAAGCATTACGACGTCGTTCAGGGCCGCGCATTCTCGCCGCAGGAAGTCACCATCGGCGCCGCAGTCGCCGTGCTTGGCTACGAACTGGGGGAGCGCCTCTTCGATGGGCGTGACCCCCTGGGGCAGACGATCGGGATTGGCGGACTGCCGCACCGGGTGATCGGCGTGGTGGCGAAACAGGGCAACCTGTTCGGGATCTCGATCGACAAGTTCGTGCTGACACCCATCACGTCGCCAGCGCGCCGGATCGCGAATCGTCCTCACGTCATCGACGACCTGCACATCCAGACGCTCAATCCCGACGAGATGCGGGCGGCGATGGAAGAGGTTCACATCATGATGCGCGTTCGACGCGGCATCAAGCCGGGCCAGGCGGAAAACTTTCACATCGAGTCTGCGGAGGCCGCGCTCGCCGGATGGCAGAAGATCTCGCGAATCCTGTTCATGGCGCTGCCGGGGCTGGTGGCGATCTCGCTGGTGGTCGGCGGCATCGTCATCATGAACATCATGCTGATGGCCGTGGTCGAGCGCACCCGCGAGATCGGCGTGCGCAAGGCGCTGGGCGCCAAGCGCCGTGACATCCTGGCACAGTTCGTGGTCGAGTCGGCGACCCTCTCGGTCACCGGTGCCGTGTTCGGCATCGGTGCCGGCATCCTGATGGCCTTTGCGGTGCGCGCCTTCACGCCGCTCCCCGCCGCCGTCGCACCGTGGTCCATCGTCGTCGGTGTCGGGCTTGGCATCGTCGTCGGGATGGTTGCGGGCGTCTATCCGGCGCGGCAGGCATCGCGCCTCGATCCAATCGCTGCCCTGAGGCAGGAATGAAGCGTACGCTCGGACGCGGCACCATGATCACCCGCGGGCTGGAAGGGGTCACGTTGGCGGTCGATGCCGTTCGCGCCAACAAGACCCGTGCGTCGCTCACCATTCTCGGGGTCGCCATCGGGGTCATGGTGGTGATCGCGATGGCCTCGATGATCACCGGCATCCAGAGTTCGGTGAGCGAGATGGTTCAGCGCGCCGGGCCGAAGTCGTTCTATGTCATGCGCTACTTCCGCGCGGGCCTCGATATTTCGGACGGGTCCGACGAGATGTCGCCCTGGCGGCGCCGGCCGCAGATATCCCATGAGGAAGCAGACCTGATCAGCAAGCTGCCCAGCGTGGCGGCAATCAACATTCGGGAGATGAGCAGCTCACGCGTCTCCTACCGCGACAAGTCGTTCGACGACACCGGGGTCGACGGCATGACGTCGAGCTGGCTGCAAGTCGAGGGCGGCGAACTGACGGATGGCCGCAACTTCACGCCGATCGAAGAGGCCGGCAGCGCGTTCGTGGTGGTGATCAACTCCGTCGCGGCCGATCACCTCTTTCCGGGCCTCGATCCGGTGGGCAAGGTGGTCAGGATCTTTGGCCTCCCGTTCACCGTCATCGGCCTGTACCAGGATCCCGCGGGACTGTTCGCCGACGATGAGCGGCCGAAGTTCGTCGTGCCGCATCGGACGTTCGTCAAACACGCCCTGTTCAACTGGGGATGGATGCAGGTCTCGGTGTTCCCCGCCGCCACAGCGACGCAGGTCGAGACGATGGATGAAGTGACGGTGGCGTTGCGCGTCGATCGCGGCCTGAAGCCTGGCGCCGAGAACAACTTTGACCTGGTGTCGGGCGCACAATTCATGGAAAGTTTCAACCAGATGACCGCGGGCTTCTTCCTGGTGATGCTCGTGCTCTCGAGCGTCGGCCTGATGGTTGGCGGCGTGGGCGTGGTCGCGATCATGATGATCTCGGTCACCGAGCGCACCCGCGAGATCGGCGTGCGCAAGGCGCTGGGCGCAACGCGCGGCGAAATCCTGTTCCAGTTCCTGGTCGAAGCCTCGACGCTGACCTTGATGGGCGGTGTCTGCGGCATGGCGCTCGGTGCGATCATTGCCTTCGCCGTCAACCGCCTGACGCCGATTCCGGCGACCATTCCACTCTGGTCCATTGCCGCGGCCATCGGCGCCTCCGCTGTTACGGGGATCTTCTTCGGGATGTACCCGGCCAACAAGGCGGCGAAGATGGATCCGGTGGAGGCGTTGAGGCACGAGTAGGCCGTTAGCCGGTAGCCGTTAGCCATTACCTTCCTCCCCATGCCCTACCGCGAAGCCCTCCGCCTCGCACTCGCCACGATTCGTGGCGCTCTGCTCCGCTCCTTCTTCACCCTCCTTGGCATCATCGTCTCCGTCGGCTTCCTGGTCACCGTCGTCGCGGTGATCCAGGGAATGAACGCGTACGTACGCGAAAACCTCACTGGTGCGATCGTCGGCATCAACGCCTTCCAGGTTCGGCGCACCCCAATCTCGGTGGGACTGCTCGACGATGAAGAAGTCCGCCGCCTCGCGATGCGTCCACGCATCACCCGCGCCGACGCGGAAGCCGTGGCAGAGGCCCTTCCCGAGGCGCACGCAGTGTCACTGCAGTCGGGATGGCCCACGCCTGTCGCCAGCGTGGTACGCCGCAACACCGAAGTGGCCAATGTGCTGATCTTCGGTGTCACCCCGCCCTACCAGACGGTGCAGGACTACACCTTCATCGCCGGACAGCCGCTCGCCGAGCCGGATGTACAGGGGCGCCGCCACGTGGTGGTGCTCGGCTATGACATCGCCGACAAATTGTTTGTCACGCCAGCGAGCGCGATTGGTGAAGCGGTTCGCATCGCTGGTCGTGAGTTCAGGGTCAAGGGTGTCACCGCCAGGAAGGGGAAGACGCTGGGACAGTCGTTCGACGGCTTTGTCCTGGTGCCGTTGCCGGCGTTCGAGTCGATCTGGGGCCGCCGACAGACCACCGTCGTGTCGGTCAAGATGCGCACCGCCAATGAAATCGCTGGCGCGATGCAACGCGCCGAAGCGGCCATGCGGATCGCGCATCGACTGCGTCCGCGCGAAGACAACGATTTCACGGTGGACAAGGCCGACGCACTGGTGGCGTTCTGGAAGCAGCTGACAGCGATGCTGTTCGCCGTCATCCCGGCGGTGGTGATCATCGGCATCGTGGTCGGCGGAATCGTCATCATGAACATCATGCTGATGTCGGTGAGTGAGCGAACCCGCGAGATCGGAATTCGCAAGGCGCTGGGCGCCAACCAGCGCGACATCCGCCGGCAGTTCCTGGTCGAGACCGTACTCTTGTCGACCCTGGGTGGCGTGATGGGCGTGCTCGCGGGCTGGCTGCTGGCGCAGGGTGTCGCGGCGTTCACGCCGCTTCCCGCACGCGTGACGCTCTGGTCGGTGGGCGTTGCCCTCCTGCTTGGCGCCGGCACCGGCATCATCTTCGGCGTCTATCCCGCGGCACGCGCCGCACGACTCGACCCGATCACCGCGTTGCGGGCGGAATAGGTGGCGTTCCGCGTCCGCAACATGGGCGAAGGCGTCGTCCTCGCGCTCGACACGATGCGCGGCAACAAGTTGCGTTCCGCACTCACCGTGCTCGGCGTGGTCATCGGCGTCACGACGGTGATGGTCATGGCGTCGCTGGTCGAGGGCATCCGTTCATCGATCTTTGCGACCATCCAGAATTCCTCGCCGCAAACATTTTTCGTGGTCCGCTTTTTCTCCAGCACCCCGGTCAACCCCGACAACCTTCCCGCCGAGGTGCGGATCCGACCCGTCGTCGGCGAGGCAGACGCCGAGGCGTTGCGGCGAGTGAGCACCATCCGCCACGCCGGGCTCTGGGTGCAGCTGCCGCAGCGCATGACATACCTGGGAGAACGCTCGCAGGGACTGATGATCTACGGCGCTGACAACGCCTATCTCGACGTGCAGGGCGGTACATTGCTGCGCGGCCGCTGGTTTGCGCGCAGCGAACTCGTGGGTGGCGGACAAGTGCTGGTGATCGAGACCGAGGTGGCACAACACCTGTTCGGGAATCTTGATCCGATGGGTCGTGTGGTACGAGTTGGCGGTCGCCCCTTCACCATCATCGGGATCTTCCAGAAACCCGACAACGTCTTCCAGCCGCCGGGATTGCAGGACGGTGGCGTGGTGCCGTTCCGCGCAGCCATCCAGCACTTCGACTACGACGAGACGAACTCCCTCTTCATCGCCGTGCTGGCGGCGCGTGGGGCCTCGGTGGCCGTGGCGCAGGACGCCGCGGTCTCGGCGCTGAGGCGGTCGCGGGGCCTCAAGCCGTCCGCCCCCAACACCTTCGACGTGCTCACCCAGGACCAGATCCTCGAGACGATCGACAACCTCACGTCGGCGTTTTTTCTCGTGATGATCGCCCTCTCGAGTGTGGCACTCCTGGTTGGCGGCATCGGCGTGATGGCGATCATGATGGTGTCGGTCACCGACCGCACCCGCGAGATCGGCGTGCGCAAGGCCCTGGGCGCGACGCGCTCCGAGATCCTGTTTCAGTTCCTCATCGAAGCCGCGACGCTCACGGCCGTGGGCGGACTGATCGGCATCGCCATGGGCATGCTCGGCGGCGAACTGCTCAAGGCCGTGCTGGGCCTCACCAGCGGACCGCCACTCTGGAGCGCCGTGGTGGCCTCGGCGGCATCGATCACGATTGGCCTGGTGTTCGGGTTGATCCCGGCGAATCGAGCGGCGCGGATGGATCCGGTGGAAGCGCTGCGGTATGAGTAGCACCGTCAGCTGCGGCCGTCAGGCCGCAGGATGTCCGAGGTGCTGCGGACCGGTTCATTCCAACCATTATCTTCAAGCATGAAAGTCGACCTCCTCGCCGCAGTCGCCCACCCCGATGACGCCGAACTGCTCGTCGGCGGAACACTTGCGCGTGCCGCCGACCAGGGCCACCGCGTGGGCATTCTCGACCTCACCCGCGGCGAACTCGGAACGCGCGGAACGCCCGAACTGCGCGCGCAGGAGGCGGCCGCCGCAGCCGAGCTCCTCGGCGTCTCCGAACGAGCCAACGCCGGCCTTCCCGATGGTCGCCTCGCGAATACCGATGCGATGCGCGCCGTTGTGGTGGAATGGATCCGCCGGTTGCGACCGCGCGTCGTGCTATTGCCGTGGAAGCACGGTCGTCATCCCGATCACCACGTCGCCGCCGAGCTGATCCGCGATGCGTGCTTCCTGGCTGGGTTGCGCAACTATCCGGCACCCGGTGAGCCGTTCAAGCCGACGAAGTTGTGTCACGCGATCGCATTCCGCGAAGACGCCACGAAGCCGACATTCGTCGTTGACATCACCGCCCAGATGGATCGGAAGCTCGCGGCCATCAGCTGTTATGCGTCGCAGTTCGAGGGCGCCACGCAAGGCGGCGAACTCTATCCCACCGGGCAACCGCTGCTTGACTTGGTCCGGACCCAGAACGCCCACTACGGATCGCGGATCCGCGCCGCATACGGCGAGCCCTTCTGGACTGACGAGACGGTGGAGGTCGGTGATGTGGTGGGCATGGGGGTGGGGTCGGTGTAAGGGGATGGGGCATGAGGCATGCGGCGTGAGAGCGGTGTCATCCCGACCCAAGGCGCCGATG